>NZ_JBFAOJ010000016.1:0-143201 GCF_040675205.1 Streptosporangium sp. NPDC049644
TGGATGTCATGGACAACCACGTGCAGCCAGTCGGCGTTGGGGACCGCCTCGGCCGCCTCGGCGAGGCGGGCGAAGTCAGCGGACAGGATGCTGGGCGAGATCTGTACGGCCATAATTGGCCGATTCTATGAGGCGGTGCCCTGCCCTCCGTCACCCGCCGTCCGCCGGGTGACCCGCGTCACGCGCCATCCGGGCTCGACACCCGCCGCACACCACATGACATATCAGACATATGGTCGCATTTCATCCTTTCTCGCTATTGCCGCTCCGGCACCGAACTCGCAGCCGCCCGGGGATTCCACGGGACGCGAATTCGTAACTATCCCGGCGAGCGAGAGATCACCCGAGTAATTTCCTTTGGGAGTCATCCGCATTATCGAATGAGACGGTACGCGAAAGCCGAAAGCCCTACTTTGACCGACTTTCAGCCTTTATCGGAACCGGATAGCGATGTCCTTTCGTCACTACCTCCCACGCCCGACTCCCATTTCGATGATCGTCGCCGTCGCCCTCCTCACCGTACCCGCCGGAACCCCGGCACTCCCCTCCCGTGTCCTCGAAAACTCACCGATCATCGGAACCCACATCTCCGGAGACGGCAGGACCCTCACCGCGAGGGTCTCCGCCACCGGCCGGGTGCTCTGGAAGAGCACCCAGGCCAGTCCGTTCTTCGGCAGGACCGACCTGTGGACGGACGAGCCGGAGAGCGCGGCGAGGACACGGGAGGATTTCGAGGACGCGGAGCGAAAGGCCGCCACCTTCACCGGCCGCCACGTCGCGATCGAAACCGAGGTCGAGTCGGACACCCCGGATGATCCGGGCACCCGGCGGCGCATCACCGTGATCGACGCCCTGACCGGCCTGCCGACCTGGAGCATCCTGTCCGGCCGCCCCGCCGACGACCAGGCGCGGCCGTTCTTCTACCTGATGGGCGCGGCGGCGGGCAGATTCGTCATCGACGTTCCCGTGCTCCGCGTGATCCGCGCGCTGGACCCGCGGGACGGAACGATCATGTGGGAGAGGAGGCTGCCCGGCGACTGCGTGAGCGCCGCCCTGCCGTCCACCGATCCACGGACCTATGACGACGATCCCATCCAGACCTACTCGCTGGCGGACAGGAACCTGGTGGTCGCCATGACCCGCTGCGCGGGCCGCCGCACCGCGCTCACCGGCATCGACCCCACCACCGGGCGCGTTCGCTGGGAACAGCGGCTCCCCCCGTCCGACCTCCCCCGGCTGAGCCTGGAGCGGGGCGTCTCCGTCCTGACATCCCCCCACGCGATCACGATCTTCGACGAGAACGGCCTGATCCTCACCGACGACCTCGTCTACCACTACTCCCCCTCCTGGAGGATCACCGCCGGAGCCGTGATCGTCTCGGATGGCGACTGGAGAGGTCCCGGATCGGGAGTCAGATCGATCAGCCGGTCGTCGGGACGGATCATGTGGTCCCGGCCCGACCTGTCAGGGGAGGTCGGCACCGCCGCGGGGAAGATCTACCTGAGCTCGGAGGAGGGAGGCACGCTGAACGTCCTCGATCCGGTCGACGGGCACACGCTCAGAACGCTCTCGGCGCCGCTGACCGAGAAGGACATCGGAGCCGCCCTCGCCGCCCCGCCCGACTGGAGCAGGCGGGGAGGGGTGCCCGCGGCCGACTGGCCGGACCCCTGCGCGCTGCTGCCCGCCGCCGAACTCGCCGCCCGATCCGGCACCGGCGGGTACACGGTCACCCCGATCCCCGCACCCCCCGAACTGGGCCTGACCACGCCCCTCGCCTGCGAGTTCGCCACCGAAGGAGCGGGAACGGCCGTCACCGTCTCCGTCGTCTGGGTGTACCCGTCGATCGAGAAGGCCGCGGAGAGGATGACGAAGCTGACGGGCGATGAGGACTCCCCGAACGCGGCGCGACACCTCGGCTACTTCTACCAGGAGAAGGAGGTGGTCGCCGTCAGGGAGGGCCGCGTCGTCGTCACGGTGGAGGCCTTCGGCGAGCCCGCCCTGCTCCGGCACGCCCTGCGGATCACCGGCGAGCGGCTGCGGAAATGACAGCGCAGACGTCTCCCGAGCAGCCCGCCGGGGAGAACACCCGCGAAAACGCCGAGGAGACCCCCCTGAAGAAGGCCACCCGGCCGCTCAGGTGGCTGGGGGTCACCGTGGCCGGAGGACTCGCGACGGTCATCGCGGGCATCGTGGTGACCGGCTGGTCGTGGGTCCAGGACCAGTGGCGCGACTTCCATCGGGAGCCCCGGATCAGCGCGATCGTCTACTCTCCGGAGACCGCGGGGATATCGTTCGCCTTCCCCGACGCCATCGTCTCGGGCCCCGATCGCCGCCATCTGCTCAACGGTGACTACGAGCCGCTGGTCAGGTCCCGGGGCTCACGGATCGGTGAGATCAAGGTCCTCCTCGTGCTGCGGGGCCGGCGCAACGACCCGATCCGCGTCCTGGACGTCCGTCCCCGGATCCTGTCCTCGGGACCCGTCGCGGCCGGCACCTGCTTCCATCTGCCCAGTGCCGGCGACTCACCCGTCTTCCCGGTGAAGGCCGACCTCGACCGGCTCGCCTCCTCGGGCAGGTCCGCCGGACGGCTTCTGGAGAAGAACATCGACCTCGTCTACGGGGAGAGGACGTCGGTGGAGCTGACCGTGACAGCGCGAAAACGCCGCTACGAATGGGACATCGAGGTCTCCTACGCCTATGGCGACTCGGCCGAGGTCCAGCGTGCTCACTTCACCGCCGAGGGCGACCGGCCTTTCCGGCTCACCGGCCCCGCCCGCAGGTACGCCGTCGGCTACAGCTCCATGATCAGCTATTTCCGCGAAACGGGCAGGAACGTCAAGGGATGCTGAGAAGGCCGGCGGCGATCCTCGTCCTCCTCGTCCTGCTCGTCGCCCCGCCCCCCTCGGCCGCCCCCGACGGCGACTCGGCCGGTACGGGGTTCTCCGAGGTGTGGAGCCTGGAGACGCCCACCCCGCTGTACGACTCCACGGTGCGACTGCTCGGCGGGGACCTCTTCGTGCGCACCCGTACCGCGCTGCGGCTCCACGACCCCGCCACCGGCGCCGAGCGGTGGCGCCACGCCCCCGCCGGAGCCGCGGTGAAGGACTGGACGCCGGCCGGATCCGTGGTGATCGTCGAGACCCTCCGCCCGTCACCGTCCGGAGACGTCGCCGCCCTGACCGGGCTCTCCCGCGCCACCGGCGCGGTGCTCTGGCACCGGGAACGACTCGGCCTGGGCGGACCGTTCTCCGATCATGCCGGGCAGGAGGAGAACCCGCCCACCGGCCTCGCCTGGGACACGGCCTCCCGGACCCTGGTCGGGCTGGCTCCCGGCACCGGGCGGACCCGGTGGCTCTTCCGGCTCCCCCCGTCGTGCCATCGGATCCGGACGACGAGCCCCGGCGCGCGGACCGTGGCGATCGCGACGATCTGCCGGAAGGGGATCCGGGTCATCGCGCTCGACGCGGCCGACGGCACCGAACGGTGGAGCGGGGAGTTCACGGGCTTCCCCACCCCGTACGTCCACGGTGGGCTGGTCGACGTCTCCCGCCCAGAGAGCCTGGTGGTCCGCGACGCCATGACGGGACGGGTGATCGCCGAGCGCCGGGGATGCCGGAGCAGGTGTGCCGCCGTACGCGCCGCTGGACGGATCGTGGTGGCCGGCGACCGGGACGACGCCTCGGCCTTCGAGGGGCTCGACCCCGTCGACGGCTCGGTCGAATGGACGAGGGTCCAGCGGAACGGACCGCGTTACGGCCGGCTCGTCGAAGCCGACGGGATGATCTACGCGACGCCGTCCGGCGACGACCTGGGCCGGGTCCTGGACGTGATCGATCCGCTGACCGGAGACCTGCGTCGAGCGTTCGTCCCGACGGCGGGCCGGCTGTTCGGCGCGGACGGCGACCGGCTCTACTTCCTCCAGGCGGTGCGCCCCGCCGCCCAGCCCCCGCGCCTGCGGATCACCGCGCTGCGCGCCCCCGACCGGCTCACCGGCACCGCCCCCGCGGCCGAACCCGTCGCGGTGCCCGGGGCCGATCTGTGCGACCCGCTCCGTACCGCCGGGTTCACCGTGCGCGGCGAGGCACGGCACCGAGGGCGAGCGGTCCCGTCGTTCACCACGTGCGAGTTCGCCGAAGCGGGCGGCGAGCCGATGACCGCCGAGTTCTGGCGCCTGCCCACCGAGGCCGAGGCGGCCCGGGTGCTGGCCGAACTCGGCTCGGACCGTGAGAGCAGGGCCGTCTCCGGGGTGGGGGACGAGGCCCGCGTGCTCGGCGGCGGGCCGGCGGTCATCGTACGGACCGGCCGCGACCTGGCCCGGATCCGATCCGCGCACCCCGGTGTGCGCGACAGGCTGGTCCCGGTCGCCCGCGAGCTGGCCGGACGGCTCGGCTCACTGAAATGGGCGGTCCCGGCGAGCTGGTCCCCCTCGGTGGAGTAGGCCCGGGGTCAGATGTCGATCCGGACGTGGTACCTCTCCAGCCAGGCGTTGAACTGCAGCAACCCCTCCAGCGCCGCCCGGCCTCCCGCCGGGCCGCCGTCCGTCTCCGGTCGGTCGATCACCGCCCGCACCTTCTCCCTGTCGATCAGCGGCGCGGCCGCGATGTCCCCGCGGCCGAGCAGCCGGGCCGCCTCCGCGCGGACGGCCCCGGTGTAGGAGGGGTCCTGTGTCGAGGGGTAGGGGCTCTTGCGGCGGTGGACGACCGAGGGCGGCAGGATGTCCGCCGTGGCGGCGCGGAGCAGGCTCTTCTCCCGCCCGTCGAAGCTCTTCATCGCCCAGGGGGCGTTGAAGACGTACTCCACCAGCCGGTGGTCGCAGAACGGCACCCGGACCTCCAGCCCGACGGCCATGCTCATCCGGTCCTTGCGGTCCAGCAGGATCTGTACGAACCGGGTGAGGTTCAGGTAGGAGATCTCCCGCATCCGCCGTTCCAGCCCCTCCTCACCCGGCAGCCGGGGCACCTCGTCCAGCGCGTGCCGGTAACTGTCCGCCCGGTAGGTGGGGATGTCCAGCTTGCGCATCAGGTCCTCGTCGAGGAGCGCCCCCAGCCCGCCGAACCGTTCCATCCCCGGGGAGACCAGCCACGGGAAGGTGTCGGCGGCGACCGCCTCCGGGTCGTGGAACCACCGGTAGCCGCCGAAGACCTCGTCGGCCGACTCCCCGGACAGCGCCACGGTGGAGTGCCCCCGGATGGCGCGGAACAGCAGGTAGAGCGAGGTGTCCATGTCGCCGACGCCGATCGGCAGGTCCCGCGCCCGCAGGACCGCGTCGCGCACCGCCGGGTCCATGAGGTCGGCTGCGTCCAGGACGATGTCGGTGTGGTCGGCGTCGACGTGCCGCACGACCTCGTGCGCGTACGGCGTGTCGGGGGTGTCGCGCATCTCGTCGGGCTGGAAGTTCTCGGTGTATCCGGCGAAGTCGACGGAGAACGACCGGATCCTCCCCTCCCCCCGCTCCCGGAGCCCCAGCGCGGCGAGTGTCGTGACGGCGCTGGAGTCGAGGCCGCCGGAGAGCAGGGCGCAGAGTGGCACGTCGGCGACGAGCTGGCGGCCGACGATGTCGTCCAGCAGGTCGCGTACGCCCGCGACCGTGCCGGCGAGGTCGTCGACGTGCTCGTGGGAGTTCAGCCGCCAGTAGCGGCGCCGGCACAGGAACTCGCGGGTCACCCGGATGACCTGGCCGGGGCGAACCTCGTACATGCCCTGGTAGACGGCGTGTTCGGGGGTCTTGACGGAGGCGATCAGCTCGCGCAGCCCGTCGGCGTCGACGGTGGGCGTCCCGGCGAGCGGGTTGGCGAGGATCGCCTTGGGCTCGGAGCCGAACAGCACGCCGTGCGCGGTGGGGTGGTAGTACAGCGGCTTGACCCCCATCCGGTCGCGGACGAGCAGCAACTCCTCGCGGCGGGTGTCCCAGATCGCGAAGGCGAACATGCCGTTCAGCCGGTCGGCGAGGTCCTCACCCCATTCGAGGTAGGCCCGCAGCACGACCTCGGTGTCGCTCCGGGTCTGGAAGCGGTGGCCGTGGGCGGCCAGTTCGGCGCGTAACTCGACGAAGTTGTAGATCTCGCCGCTGTAGGTGAGGACGGCGAGCGGCAGCCCCTCCTCCGCGACGACCATCGGCTGGCGGCCGCCCTCGATGTCGATGACCGCCAGGCGCCGGTGGCCTATCGCGACGTGCGGGGCGAGCCAGATCCCCTCGTCGTCGGGCCCCCGGCAGGCCATGGTGTCGGTCATGGCCTTCGCGATGTCCGGTGACTGCCGGAGATCACCCTCGAAGTCCACCCATCCGCAGATTCCGCACATTTCGCCACCCCCACGTCCCCTTGGAAGCAGTTATGCCCAGTCGAACGGTGTGCGGCATCCATATATGCCCTGACCTGCGACGATGACCCCGAGGTCCGCTCAGCGGCGGCGGAGCAGGGCCAGGAACATGGCGTCGGTGCCGTGCCGGTGCGGCCAGAACCGCGCGTACGGCCCCTCGCCCAGCCCCTCGACCTCGGGGAGGTAGGCGCGGGCGTCCAGCGCCTCGACGTCGTCGCGGCGGCGCAGCACGTCGCCGACCACGACGTCGGTCTCGGCCAGGTGCGGCGAGCAGGTCACGTACCCGACGACGCCACCGGGTCGGACCGCCTCGATCGCCGAGGCGAGCAGGTCGCGCTGGAGCCTGCCCAGCTCGGGAAGGCTCCGGGGATCACGGCGCCAGCGGGCCTCGGGTCGGCGGCGCAGCGCGCCCAGGCCGGTGCAGGGGGCGTCCAGCATGACCCGGTCGAAGACTCCGGGCCGCCAGGCGGGCACGGTGCCGTTCGCGGTGATCACCTTGGCCTGCCGGGTCGTCTGCCACACCAGCCGCGCCCGGTGGTACTGCAGCTCGGCGGCGAGCAGGCGCGCCCCGCCGGGGAAGGCGGCCGGCCCGGCGCCCGCCGCCAGGCCCGCCTCGTCACCGTGGGTCGCGATGGCGTCGAGCAGGCCGGCCTTGCCGCCGGGGCCCGCGCACAGGTCGAGCCAGCGCGAGTCGGCGCCCTCCACCGGGACCCGGGTCAGGGCCAGCGCGACGAGCTGGCTGGCCTCGTCCTGGACGGCGGCCCGCGACTCGGCCACGGCGAGGATCGCCCCGGGGTCGCCCTCGGGCAGGTAGGCCGCGTACGGGGAGTATCCGGCGGGCTCGGCGCCCGCGTCGAGGAGCTCCGCGACCGACGAGCGGCCCGGACGGGCGACCAGGGTCACCCGGGGGCGCTCGTTGTCGGCGGCGAGCAGGGCGGCCGTCTCGTCGAAGTCGCCGCCCACGGCGTCGCGCAGTGCCTCGACGATCCACCTCGGGTGGCTGTGTGCCACCGCCAGATGGCCGACGGGGTCGTCGGCGGGGTCGGGCGCCACGATCGGGACCCACTGCTCCAGCGACCGGGTGGAGACCTTGCGCAGCACGGCATTGGCGTACTTCGAGGCGCCGATGCCCACCCGCAGCCGCACCAGGTCGACCGTGGTGCCCACGGCGGCGTGCGGGGGCACCCGTGTCTTGAGCAACTGGTGCACGCCCAGCCGGATGGCGTCGAGCAGCGGCGGGTCGACGTCCTCCGGCGCCCGGTCGCTGCAGGCCGCGATGATCTCGTCGTAGGTGCCGAGACCGCGCAGGGTGCCGTAGGCCAGTTCGGTGGCCAGTCCCGCGTCCCGCCCCGACAGGCGGCGCTCGCGCAGCAGCGTGGGCATCAGCAGGTTGGCGTAGGCGTCCCGCTCGTCGACGGCACGCATCAGGTCGTACGCGGTGTTGCGCGCCTCGTCGCGGACCGGCTTGGGCGGACGCCCGGCCCCGGCCGGACCCCTGCCCCCGCCTCGGTTCCCGCCCGCTCCGCGGCCGCGCGGAGCCGGCCCCTGACCGCGCCCGCCCCGTGCGGCGTTACGGCCGTCACCACCAGCACTGCTCATGATCTCTAGGCCAGCCGATCCTCGTCCGTGGGCCGCACGCCGCGGGCCCACTCTCCCGCCCCCATCAGACGCTTGCCCTGCGGCTGCACCTCGCCCAGCTCGACCGGGTAGGTGGCGGTGCCGACCAGGACGGTGTTCTTGGACACCGCGATCCGGCCGGGGGCCAGGGGTGAGGCGTCGGGAACCGGTCGCAGGGGGCCGAGCTTGACCCGCTGACCGCGGAACTCGGTCCACGCGCCCGGGGCGGGGGTGCAGGCGCGGACCAGCCGGTCGACGCGCATGGCGGGCGCGGACCAGTCGACCCTGGCGTCGTCGACGCTGATCTTCGGGGCGAGGCTGACCCCCTCCGCGGGCTGCGGCACGGCCTCCAGCTTGCCGTCCTCGATCCCGTCGAGGGTGGCCGTCAGCAGCCCGGCACCGGACTCGGCGAGCCGGGCGAGCAGTTCCCCGCTGGTGTCCGCGGGGCGGATCTCCTCGGTGACCACGCCGTAGACCGGGCCCGCGTCCAGCTCCCTGACGATCCGGAAGGTGGCCGCACCGGTGATCGCGTCACCGTGCAGCACGGCGTGCTGCACCGGCGCCGCGCCGCGCCAGGCCGGCAGCAGCGAGAAGTGCAGGTTGACCCAGCCGTGCCGGGGGATGTCCAGGGCGGCCTGGGGCAGGAGCGCACCGTAGGCGACCACCGGGCAGCAGTCGGGGGCGAGCTCGGTGAGCCGGTCGAGGAAGGCCGGGTCACCCGCCTTCTGCGGCCTGAGCACCTCGATGCCCGCCTCCTCGGCGAGCTCGGCGACAGGGCTCGGGTGGACCCTGCGGCCCCTGCCCGACTGGGCGTCCGGCCGGGTGACGACGGCGACGACGTCGTGGCGGGGCGAGTCGATCAGAGCCCGCAGCGCGGGCAGGGCTGTGTCCGGGGTTCCGGCGAAGACCAGGCGCAAGGTTCCTACAGAGCCTTCCCGTGGGTGGCGTGCGGGGAGAACTTGAACGCGGGGGCCGACAGACCGTTCCAGTCGGCCTCGCGGATCGCCTTCATGGCGAGTTTGCGCTGTTTGGCGTCCATCCGGTCGATGAACAGCACGCCGTCGAGGTGGTCGGTCTCGTGCTGGAAGCAGCGGGCCATCAGGTCGGTGCCCTCAAGCGTCACCGGCTCGCCGTGCATGTTGAAACCGGTCGCCACGGCCCGCAGCGCCCTGGGCGTGGGGAACGAGAGGCCGGGGAAGGACAGGCAGCCCTCCTCGCCCTCCTCGTCCGCCTCGTCCGACAGGTCGAGGTTGGGGTTGATCAGGTGTCCGAGCTGGTCGTCCACGTAGTAGGTGAAGACCCGGAGTCCGACCCCGATCTGGGGTGCCGCCAGCCCGGCCCCCGGTGCGTCCATCATCGTGTCGGTGAGGTCCTTGACGAGCTTGCGCAGCTCCTTGTCGAAGTCCTTGACCGGATCGGCCGGAGTGCGCAACACCGGGTCGCCGAAAAGGCGGATCGGCTGAATGGCCAACGGGGTCTCCTCACGCTTCAGGGGATCGCCCCAGTCTAAGGGCGCCGGCCGCCTTCCCCGGGCCTTCCCGCGCGCCTCAGCGGGAGCGGGCCTTCATGGCGGCCTTGCGGGCCGACTTGGCCACCGCGGCGGTGCCGTGCCTGGAGCCGAGCAGGTCGAGGACGGCGAAGGTGTCGGGGTGCTCCACCAGGGCCATCTCCTCGACCACGCGCATGAGGTCCTCTCCGGGTTCGAGCGCGTCGAACTCGCAGATCGCCTCGGAGGCCTCGCCCCGCTCCAGCAGCGAGGCGAGCGAGTCGACCGCGAGCCAGGTGTTGTCCGCGGGGGTGAGCGCGGGCGCGGGCAGGTCGCGGATGTGCAGCCAGGAGGCGGCGTAGCGCCACATGGCGGGCTCGGAGAGCGCCTCCCTGAGCGGGGCCTCGGCCTCGGGGCCGAGCTCTTCCAGGATCGCGCCCGCGACCCCGCGCCGGCCCGCCGTGCCCGAGGCCGCGACCTTGACCAGCTCGCGCGCGGCGGCCTCGGGGTGGCGGGACTCCAGCCACACGGTGACGGCGCTGGGCGCGGCGGAACCCTTCATGATCGCCTCGACCAGCTCGGGCGCGCCGAGGTCGGTGAAGACGGCGACCTCGGCGCCCGTCGGCGCGTCGTGGCCCTCCCTGATGAGGTCCTGGCGGACGGCCCACATGCCGAGCGGGGTCAGCCGGGGCCTGCCCGCCCGCGAGGTCTCGACCAGCCCGCAGTAGCCCAGGAGCGACAGTGCCGACTCCAGCTGGGCGGGCAGCGTGCCGGTCAGCGTCCTCATCTCGGCGGGACCGGCCCCGCAGGCCACCCGATGCGACTGCAGGATGCCCTTGACCAGGGTCGCGGTGGACAGTCCCTCGCGCACGGCGTACAGCGTGGCGAGCATCTCGGCCAGGTGATCGTCGATCACGGGGGACCCGGTCAGGTCGTCGTCCGCGCGGTCGAGGACGTCCATGACCACGCCGTCCCAGAACCCCAGCACGGCCCGGTGCGGCAGGTCGGCGGAGAGCGCCAGCGGGCCGGGGTCCACCCGGCCGCGGGAGATGCGCAGCATGCCGGTGTTGACCGCGACCACCCAGAGCAGGTGCAGTCGCGCCGGGCCCGGCAGGCCGAGTTCCGCGCACGGTCCGAACGGGTCGGGCAGCAGTCCCTCGGAGGTCACCGCGCGGGTGCCGGTCCAGGCGGCCAGCCGCTGGGCGTCGAGCACCAGCGGCACCAGCGGCACGGACGCGGCCAGCTCGGCGTCCGGGGCGAGGTCGACCGGCGGGAAGCTCAGCGCGTCGCCGCGCGGGGGGCAGTCACGGCCCGCGGCTGTGACCGACTCCTCCAGAACGGCTGTTCGCAGCTCGCGGGGTGCCGCTCCCAGCTCGTCCACAAGCCTGCGCAGCTCGCCGATGTCGAAGACGTTCCCACTGTTCCCGCTCTTTGCCACCCGTGAAACTTACTGCACTCGCGCCTCACGCATACACGGCTCAGCCGATGGCGCGGGAACGTGCCTTGAAAGCCGCCTTGCGGGCCGCCTTGGCCGCGTTGTGGTCCCTCAGGGAGCGTCCGAGCAGCTCGAGAACCTCGACGACCTCGGGGTGGTCGACCCGCCACATCTCCTCGATCACGCTCTGCGGCGGCCCGGAGGCGGACATGTTCTCGGCGAACGTCTCCGGATCCTCCTCGGCCGAGGGCATGGCCAGGACGAGCATGTCCACGCTCATCCAGAGCACCTCCTCCGAGGTGAGCGCGGGGGCCGCCAGGCCGCGCGCGGTCAGCCAGTGGATGGCGTGCGGGCGCAGCTCCGGCTCCTCCAGGAAGGCGCGCACCGCCTCCTCCGCGTCGGGGCCGAGCCGGTCGACGATCGTCACCGCTATGCCCCTGGCGACCGAGGGCGCCCCCGAGACGGAGCCGAGCAGCTCGGCGACCGCCTGCGCCGGGCTCCGGTGCCGCAGCCAGCCCTCGATGTCGGCCTCGGCCATCTCGGCGGGCATCCCCGACAGCAGCCCCTCGATGAGCTCGGGCGCGTCGGCGAGGGCCAGGTCGGCCGCCTGGGGCGCCTCGATGCCCAGGTCGGTGTAGAGCCTGTGCAGCCCCCACAGGGCCAGCGGGGTGAGCTCCAGGAGTTCGTCGCCCGGCTCGGCCATCCCGCAGTAGGCGAGCCGCCGCACGACCTCGGGGACGTCGATCTCCCCCTCCTCCACCAGGCCGATCTCGTCCAGGTACTCCCTGACCAGCGGGATCGGCACGGGTGCCTGGAGCCGGTAGAGCATGTCGCACAGGCCGTAGAGCTCCTCGTCCAGGGAGACCTCGCCCGTCACGGCACCGCCGGTCTCCTTCTCGACGACGAACTCGACGGTCGCGGCCCAGATGTCGAGCGGGTCGAAGTCCTCGCCGTCGAAGATGGCGGTGCCCTCGACGGTGACCAGGCCGGTGTGGACCGCGAGTCCCCAGAGCAGACCGGGGTCGGTCACCGAGAGCTGGGCGATCGCCTCGGTGGCGTCACGGACCCTGAGCCTGCCCTTGACGGTCGGGGTGCGCCCTCCGGCGAGCATCCACTGGACCAGCCTGCGCGCGTCGGTCAGCAGCGGCACCCGCAGGACGCTCTGCACGAGCGTCTCACGGGGCGCCAGGCGCACCGGGGGAAGCGGCGAGCAGCCGGGGCAGTCGCAGTGCTCGACGACGGGCTCCTCCTGCACCGCCGAGACGGAGAGGATCGCATCCCCCGCCTGCTGCTCCAGTGAGTCCGCGCCCATCGCGCTGAAGAGGCTCTTGGCCATGCCGAACCTGGAGGTGTCGGCGAGGGCGATGGGCATCTCGGGCTCGATCCGGTCGAGGACGCTCCTCATCCGGACGGCCATCTTGCCGCCGATCTCCTCGGTCGAGAGCAGGAAGTCGACCAGGGTGCGGGCGGCGGCGACGGTCTCGGGGGCACTCTCCGGCGGGGCGATGACCTTGCGTGGATAGATGTTGAGCAGCAGTTCCTCGAAGGCGACGGGGGTGAAATCACCCAGCTCGTTCACGTCCAGATAGTCACTCGCGTAGTCGCAGAGCAGCCGCACCTCGTCCACGTCAACGTCCAGGCCGCGCGCACGCCCCCACGCGCGCAGGTCGTCTACGGCCCGATTCACCCATTCGATCGACACAGGGGAAAATTAACGGCTTACTGCCAGCACCGCGAATCGGGGAAACAACTCAAATCACATCTAGGGGGTCAATGCATACCTTGACCACCTCCGCGGCCTTGCGTGCGGAGCGCACTCCCACGGCTCCTTTCAGAGCCGCGGCCAGCGTGGCACCGGAGCCTCGCGCGATCCGCACCATGGCGCGTTCCCGCACTTGATCCCCCCTGGGCGAGGCCACCGGGACCGGGCCGAGCACCTGCGCCTCGGGGGGCAGCGCCACCTCACCGAGCATTTCCCTGACCCCCGCCGGAGATCCGGTGAGCGTCGCCATTTTCACCGCCGGGGGGAAACCGAGTTCTGTCCTGTCGGCCAGTTCTCTCTCGGCATGTGTCACCGGATCCCAGCGCAGCAACGCCTGCACGACGGGCAGCGAGGAATCGGCCAGCACGACCAGCTCGGCGGAGGGCCGCAGCAGCGCCGCCGCGTTCATCCACCGGCGCAGCGTCTCCTCGGCGGCGCGCAGGTCCGGCCTGCCGAGCAGCGCCCAGCCGTCCAGCAGCACCGCCGCCGCGTATCCGCCCTCGGGCACCGGCTCGGCTCCCGGGGTGGCCACCACCAGTGCCCGGGCCGCGCCGACCGTGGCCAGCACCCCGTCCCTGCCCGACGTCTTGACCCGTACGGAGGGGAAGGCCCGCCCCAGTTCCTCGGCGGTGCGGCGGGCACCGACCACCTGGGCCCGCACCCGCACCCCGCCGCAGGAGGGGCAGCGCCACTCACCGGCGATCCGGCCGCACCAGCGGCAGTACGGGGCCACGTGGCCACCACGTAGCGCGAAGGGCCCGCCGCAGTGCCCGCAACGGGCCGGTGCCCGGCAGCCCTGGCAGGCCAGCGCGGGCAGGTAGCCCCGCCGGGGGACCTGCACCAGCACCGGGCCGCTCTCCAACCCCGTGCGCAGGATCCGCCAGGCGAGGCTGGGCAGCCGGGCGGCCCTGGCCGCCTCGTCCCTGGCCAGCTCCGAGTCCTCCCCCGCCGGACGGACCCTCGGCGCTCTGGCCCTGACCGCCTGGCGGGCCGCGACGATGGGCCCCGCCCAGCCCGTGGCGATGAGCTGGGTGGCCTCCGCCGTGCGGGCGTACCCGCCGATGAGCAGGCCCGCGCGGGCCCGGTGGGCACGCAGCGCGAGGACCTCCCTGGTGTGCGGGTAGGGGGCGAGCCGCTCGGAGTGCAGGTCGTCGCCGTCGTCCCAGATCACCGCCAGCCCGAGGTCGGCGACCGGGGCGAACGCCGCCGCCCTGGTTCCGACGGCGACCCGGACCTGCCCCCTGGACAGGCGCAGCCACCGCCGGTAGCGCTCCGCGGGCCCGAGGTCCGCCGTCAGCGCCACGTGCGCGCCGGGCCCCAGGACGGCGCTCAGCGCCGCGTCGGCCAGGGCCACGTCCTTGCCGTCGGGAAGCACCACGAGGGCTCCCCTGCCACCGTGCAGGGTCTCTCGTACGGCAACCGCGACCGCCCTCGGCCACCCGGGCCCGTCCTGGTCGGTGCCCGGCAGGGCGGTCCACACGGCTCGGGGGGAGCCCCCCTTCGCCAGAGCCGCCAGGAACGCCTCCCCCTCCCGGTAGTCCGCCCACGGCCCCGGTCCCCGCTCCGGCTCGCTGTCGCCTCCCTGTCCCGGCCCCGGCACGATCCCCTGCTCCCCGCCCGGTCCGTGTTCACCTCGTTCTCTTACCGGTTCCGGCTGCCTCGGCTCCGCTTCTCCTGTCTCCGGCTCTCCTGCCGTCCGTTCGGATCCGGGCTCCCCGGAGGGCTCAGCCGCCTCGCTCTCCGCCCGCGGGTCCGTGCCGGTCCCGGAGGCGAGATCGGCGGAGGCGGCGACGGCCTCCGCCTCGACCCTGGCGTGGCGGGGCGGGACGGCCAGGCGCAGCACGTCGGCCATGGTCCCGGCGTAGTGGTCGGCCACCACACGGGCCAGCGCGGCGATCTCCGGGGTGAGCACGGGCTCGGCGGAGACGACCCGCTCCAGACGGGTCAGCCTGCCCTGGTGCTCGGTGGTCTCCACCCGTTCCAGCAGGAACCCGTCGACGAGCTTGCCCGCGAACCTGATCCGGACCCTGCACCCCGGCACCGCGGCGGCGTCCAGGGGGGCGGGGACGAGGTAGTCGAACAACCGGTCGAGATGCGGCAGCGGGGTGTCGACGACCACCCGGGCGACCGGCAGCTCCGCGGCCGGCTCCGGCACCCCTCTGACCTGCTCGGCCACCCCTTGCGACCTGGCCACTCCCGCCGCCCGGACGGCCCCCGGCCGCGCCTTGACGGCCCTGGCGGCCCTGCCGGGCCCGGGCCGCTCGCGTACGGCGTCGAGCGGCAGGAGGGCGTCATCGTCCGGCGAGGGGTTGGCGTGGGTCACCCGCCTGTCCTACCAGAAGCCGGCGCCCGCTCAGACAGTCGGCCGGTCGGCGGTACGGCGCCGGTCGCCGGAGACATCGGACGCGGGACGGCATATCGGACCGTTCGCCGGCGGGCCCAACCGGACAGGCCGGCCCGGCAGCGAACCGAGCCGGGTGGGCCTCCCGGACCCGATCCACCGAATCGAACGGCGCTGCGACAGGTCCGGTGGATCAAACGAACCAGGCGACACGACAGGCCCAGCCGGGCCAGGTCGTTCTCCTGCCCGACCGCCGGGTCAGATGGCGCGGCGGTGGGTCCAGCGGCCACCGAGCAGGGTGCCGAGGATCGGTATCCGGCGGAGGCCGTCCCCGTCCAGCCCCGCTGGGTCGTACTCGGTGATCATCAGGTCCGCGGGGTCGCCCGGACGCACCCCGGCGCGGCCCCTGGCCGCCGCCGCCAGCGCCGCCGGCAACGAGATCGCCTGTTCCGGGTGCCACGGCGGGCGCTCGTCGTCGGTCCTGGCCACCGCGGAGGCGATCCCGTCCCACGGGTCGAGCGGCGCCACCGGAGCGTCGGAGCCCAGCTCCAACCTCGCCCCCGCGGCCAGCAGGTCGGCGTAGGCGAAGGCCCGCCCGGTCCGCCCCCGCCAGTGCAGGTCGGCCACCTCCCGGTCGTCGGGCGCGTGCGCGGGCTGCACCCCCGCCACCAGACCGGGCCTGGCGAACCTGCCGAAGTCCTCCGGGCGGACCAGCTGGGCGTGCTCGATCCGCCCCGGGCAGCCGACCCGCTCGAAGGCGTCCAGCGCGATGCCCACCGCCAGGTCGCCGATGGCGTGCACCGCCGGGGCGATCCCGTGCCTCGCGGCCAGCTCCATCACCCCGTACAGCTCCTGTGGCGGTGTCTCCAGCAGCCCGCGCGCCTCGCCACCGGGATAGGGGTCCGCGCAGTAGGCGGTCCTGGTGTTCAGCGAACCGTCCACGAACGTCTTCACCGGCCCGACCTCCAGCAGGCCCCCCGAGCCCGCGACCGGCTCACCGGTGCGCAACCCGCGATCGATCGCCTCTTCCAGCCGGTTCACCGGGATCGAGCAGCCGACCCGGACGTCGACCGCCCCCCGCGAGATCCGCCGGGTCCAGTCGGTGACGTTGTCGGCGAACTCGAAGTCCAGCACGCCGACGACGCCCCTGGCCGCGGCGGCGGTGGTGGCCTCGGCCACCCAGCGGTCCAGCTCGTCCTCGGGCGGCGGGGGCATCTCGGCCATCGCGTCGTAGCAGTCGCGCTCGCGCAGCGCCCCCGTCGGGTGATCGCCCCTGCCGATCGCCGCCAGCGCGGCCGGGCTGAACCAGGCGGTGTGCAGGTCGTTGCTCACCAGCACGATCGGGCAGCCCGGCGCCGCCGCCTCCAGCAGCGACTTGTCCGGCGTGTCCGGCCACAGGCCGTCGCGGAAGCCGTAGCCGACCGTGAACCCGGCCGTGCCCGCCCGCGGGGCGACGAGGTCGACCGCCTCCCGCGCCGACCGTGCCGAGGTCAGGTCGATCCTGCGCCGGGCCTGCGCCCACTGCACGGAGTGCACGTGCGCGTCCCACAGCCCTGGCAGCAGGGTGGCGCCCCCGACGTCCACCGACTCGTCGCAGGCGGAGGGTTCCGAGGCCACCTGCGCGACCCGTCCGTCAACGATCAGGACATGGCGCAGCGGGCCGCCGAGACCGATCCGCGCGTCACGCAGCAGCAGGCGAGCAGAGGGAGAGGACATGAGGAGACTCTAGGCGGACGGCCGACCTCCCTTCCCCCCGCCCGGCGAACCCGGCCGATCACTCATCCCCGGACTCCCGGTACCGAGGCGCGCTCGGCAGACTGTCGGGGGTGACAGACCCCCTGCTGAACGACGAACTCGACTCCGTTCCCGACCATGACCGGTTCGCCACCGTGGACGAGATCGCGGCCGCCCTCACCCGGCTGGCCGCCGACCATCCCGGCGTCGCCTCGCTGAGGCGGGTGGGCAGCTCCGCCCTGGGTGAGCCGATCCTCTGCCTGAGCGTCGGTGACGGGCCGCGCCACGCGCTGGTCGGCGCCATGCCGCACCCCAACGAGCCCATCGGCGGGCTCACCGTGATCCACCTCGCCACCCGGCTGTGCGAGAGCGCCGCGCTGCGCGAGGCCACCGGCCACACCTGGCACATCGTGGGCTGCCTCGACCCGGACGGGACCAGGCTCAACGAGGGGTGGTTCGCCGGGCCGTTCACCAAGGCCCACTACGGCAGGCACTTCTACCGCCCGGCGGGCGACGAGCAGGTCGAGTGGACCTTCCCCTTCGCCTACAAGCGCGCCTACTTCGACCGGGTGATGCCCGAGACGCTGGCGCTGATGCGGCTGATCGACGACACCCGCCCGGCGTTCATGACCACCCTGCACAACAGCGAGATGGGCGGGGCGTTCTTCTACCTCAACCGCCCGGTGCCCGAACTGCAGGCCGTGCTCAAGTCCCTGCCGGGCCGGTACGGCGTGCCGCTGCACGCGGGCGAGCCCGAACACCCCTCGGTGCGGTCCCTGGAGGAGTCGGTCTTCCTCGCCCCGCGGATGGAGGACACCTACGACTACGTCGAGGCGCTCGGCGAGGATCCGGCGGCGCAGCTCACCGGCGGGTCCAGCGACTCCTACGCCGCCCGGTACGGCACGCTCTGCCTGACCGCCGAACTGCCCTACTGGCGGGATCCCACGGCCGACGACCGCTCCCCGGCCGGGGTCGGGTACGCCGATCTGATCCGGACCCACGCGGCGGACCTGCGCGAGACGTTCGCCGTCCTCGACGAGACGCTCGGCGCCGTCGCCGGCGACCTGGCGACCCGCTCCCCGTTCGTCCGGGCCAGCAGGTTCTTCGTGCCTTTCATCGAGGGGATGGCCACCACCGCCGAGCACCGCGCGCGGGCGCCGGAGAGCGACCGGCCGGCCACCGTCGCCGAGCGGCAGTCCTGCCGCGACACCGCGCACAGCGTCCGGCTCAGGTTCGGGGGCATGCTGCTGCGCGCGCTGGAGGGTGAACTCGCCGTCGGCAACGGCACCCCGACCATCCGGGCGCGGACCCGCGCGCTGTCGGACACCTACGCCAAATGGTGCGCCGAGGCCGAGGCGGGCACTCCCGACGAGACCATCCCGATCCGCCACCTGGTCGCCATCCAGTACGGCGGCATCCTCGCCGGAGCCGCCCACGCCTGAGACTCCCAGACGATCGAATTCCTGTCCGGTCGCGATCCGGATGCCTAAGGTAAAACCGGGGATTGCCTTCGGTGGGAGGCTTTCGATATGGGGCCGACGCCGCCTGCGTCATCGGGAAACGGGTCATCTCCGGATGAATACTCAGGAATTAATCCGGAGTTGATGGAGCAATTCATCGCGTCGCTGGAGCAGGCGCGGAAAGTGATCGGTGAGGAGACCGAGAGAATCCTGAACGCGCTTTCCGCGGCGGGCGCCGACCGGTCCGCGGCGCTGCGGATCCGCGAGATCGAAGGCTGGCTGGAACAGGAGATCCCGCGGCTGCGCAGGCGCAACCAGATGATCCAGGAGCCCGGCTCCCTGACGGGCTGGGCCCCGGGCCTGACGGGCCTGGGCCTGACTGGTCCGGGCCCACTGGGACTCGCGCCGCCGCCGGGAGGCGGAGGGCTCATGGCGTTCGACGAGAAGGGCCTCGCGGCGCGCACCCTCGCCGACGACGAGGGCGGAAGGCTCGCGGAGACCCTCGCCCGGCTGTCGGGGGCGGGTCCGCACTCCTCCGGGAACGACTACGACCGGGCCTTCGAGCAGCTCGCCGCCCGGCGCGGGGACGCCGACCTCACCGCCGGATTCTTCGCCGTCCTCGGCCCCAGGGGCGCGGCGGCCGTTCTCCGGGAACTGAACCACTACCGGGGCGAGTCCGCGCGGGAACACTGGAAGACCATGGGTGAGGCCCTCGCCGGTGCGGTGGCCAGACGGCCGAAGACGCTCGGCCCGGCCTGGGAACCGGAGAGCCTGGGGAGGGCGTCGGCGGCCGACCTGGGCCTGCTGCTCGGGCACGGCAGGTTCCCCGCCGGATGGCTCACCGAGGTGGTCCGCCCCCGTGTCCGGAAGTCCCCCGGGGACGGGGTTCTCGCCCGCTGGACCGCCGACCTGAGCCACTTCCTGTCCGCGCTGGCCAACAATCCGGAAGCGGCCAGGGCCCTGTTCAACGACCTGCCGCGCGAGGATCTGCGGGACCTGTCCTCCGAACTCAACGGGGAGGTCTCGCTCTATCCCAACGAGCATGACGCGATCGCCTTCGACCTGGAGGCGGAGTTCGGCCGGATGCTCGCCGCCGCGAACGAGGTCCAAGGGAAGATGGACGAGTACGACCAGGAAATGAAGGATCGGCTCTTCTTTCTCCTGGGTTTGGGAGTCGACGCCGCAGGGTTTGCCGCCTCGGGATTGAAACTCGTGGAAACCTCGTTCGATGACTTCATCTGGTTTATGATCAGCAAGTCCACCAGCGAGACCATCGACTCGTACAAGGATATTGACGAGACCCGCCTGGACAGGCTCAAGGAGAGCAACCGGCTGGCCACCCTTGGCCGCGAATACTGGATCTTCCATGAACTCAAGCGTTACGGGTTCTCCTACCCTGTTCCTCCGGACGATCCGGCCTTCAGTCAACCTCCCATCACCGGAAAAAACGGCAACCTGCTTCCCTTCAAGGAATTTGCCAAAGATCCTAAGGCATTGAAGAACTTCACCGACTGGCTGATCCGTAACGGCTCGGGCAACGGGGATGTGAGCACGGCCGGCGAAGCGGCCACCCGCCTCAAAGTCGCTTTCGGCGGAGCCAAGGATAACAATCAAACAAACCCCCTTCGGAATAACTCACAGGTCTGCCTGTAGGCATCGAGTCTCTCCGAAAATCTCGCAATAGTTTTTACGTGAGGAGTCAACGGTGACTTTGATGCGAGACTCCTCTTTTACCAACTCGTTGCTGGGCGTATCCCAGTCAACAGAGACAACCTTGTACCCCCGTTGCCCCAGACCTCCGGTCAGCATATTAAATACAATGACCGACCCGTCAACGTCAGAAGTATCCGTACCCGAAACCGCATATGACCGTTTCACCTTGCCATCACCACAAGGAATGTCCACGCCGCTTTCGTCGGTTACTTTTACGTCCTTGGCATGAAGAAGTTTCATCAGCAAGTCGATGTCCGCCTTCAAGGTCGCCTCGGCCTGTGCTGCCGGAGGGTCGGAGGAGCACGCCCCCAGAACCAGCATCCCCAGGGCGACGATCATGGCTGACCCAGTACAGGTGGAAGCAAGGTGCGCCACTGGGCTCTCCGTTCATACCGGTCAACATCCCCAGCCCTAATGATGTCTGATGGTCAAACATTTTCCAGGAAAGGTTCCTGAACATGTCGGACATAGATGGACAGCGAGCGCAGTTGTTCATCCAGGTCCCGGACGTGCTTGTTGTCCTCCCACGGCGCGAGTCGAGCACGAGTCTGCTGTATCGAGTGCAGAAGCCGGACAGAACTGTGTTTCACAGAGATCTGGACAGCGGCACCGATCATCGCCGCCGCCTCCGGAATCTCTCGCTTCTGGATCAGCGCGGCGGCGTATTCGAGTTGTATGATGCCCCTTTCCCGATTCCAGTCCGGATCTACTTTGGCCAGAGTCCGCTGTGCCACAGCTATCGCCCGGTCGGGCTGCTTAAGCTCCACCAGGCAGAACAGGGCGTGGCGGGCGATGCGCTCCGGACTGACCCAGAAGAGGTGACGAAGGTCGGCCTCGTTGCGTTTCTCACCAGCAAGGTCGATGGCACGGTCGAGGAAGCGAAGGCCACCCTCGTTGTGCCTCGCTCCAGCGGAAACCCTGGCCATCATGAGTGAGATGGCCGACTGCTGCAGGCGGTTGCCACTGTTCTTCGCCCATCCCTCAGCCGCGAAGGAGTGGTCCATCGCGACGGTGGGCTTGCCCTGATGGAGAGCCATGTTGGCCGACAGGCTGTGAAGATGCGCGAGGAGCGCGGGAGCGCGCAGCTCGTGGGCTACCGCCAGCCCCTCCCCATATCGCTGGGTAGCGCCCTGGTAGTCCTTCAGGTCGTAGTGAGCCCATCCGGAGAGATGGGAGAGGCTCCAGTAGACCCGAAGAAGACGATCACGCAGGACGGGTGTGAGAGAGCCCCGTTTGAGGATGTCGTCGACCATAGCGCGCTTGGCATCGGCCACCGGAATGATCTGCCGAGGGCCCATCGTCTCGTCCATCCTCCAAAGACGGGCTGTGAGGTTGTCCAGCACGTCGATGGTGGCCGCGTCGATCGGGCCCTGGTGGCGGGCGGCGGCGGCCAGGCGTTCCCGTTCCGGCGGGGTGAGGTGGCGGAGCAGGCCCAGAGCGGGTGTCCCACCTAAGACCAGGGCCAACTCGAAGAGCAGTTCACGGCGTTTCACGTCGGCCTCCTCTGCGCCGACCGCGCGCAGCAGGTCGGCGCAGAGGGTGGGCGCGGGAACGAGTGGGGGAAGTGCCTTCGTTCCCTTGGTGCCCGCGACGGCCGGGGCGGACACCTCCCGGCGGTAGTGCGGATCGAGGTGGCGGTGGTCGGTCCGGTCGATCAGGTCCCGGTCGCGGACCCCGTAGGAGGCGTAGACCTCGTCGGTGACCAGGCGGCGGGCGGTGGTCTGGTAGATCCGGGCGAAGACGGCCACCGCAGCGGCGCCCGGACGCCGCCCGGCCTGCGGCCAGGCCTCGTAGTCGTAGAAGCGCGCGGCCCGCAGGGTGGCGGTGCCCGCCGGATCGAGGTCGTTGTAGGCCGCCACCACGTCGCCCGCCGTACGGCCGTGGGCATAGCGGTACAGCCGCAGCGGGCTGACCTGGTGATCGAGGGCGAACACGCCGGCGATCTGGTCGAACGTGAGGCGACAGGCTCGCAGTGCCTCACTACGCCGCCTGCACCCGAGCAGGATCCGGTATCCCTCTCCGGGCATCCGCGCTCCCTTCCCCGAGATTCCCCGAACACACACGGATCGTAGGGCTTCGGTCACGGAGAATGACAGTTCGGCGGGGAAGTGGGGATCCTCGACCGCGGAATGAGATGTTCTCGCAGGTCATCAGCACTGTGCGCGGAGTATCTCGCCGACGGTGTCCCGGAGGGCTACCGCACGGGAGGGCCGGACCACTGTTCTGCCAACGATTTTTCCCTGACCAGGAGACCAGGAGAGCGCATGACCGCTACCCACGACGGCGTGGCCCCGGAACTGATCGACGCGATGGTACGGCTCCGCCCCGGCGGCCTGACCTGGCGGCGTACCTTCCCCGGCCGTCCCGCCCAGGTGCCCGAGGCTCGGCGTTTCGTCAGGTTCCTGCTGGCGGACTCGTCCTTTCAGCGGGACGCGGAACAGATCGTCGCCGAACTCGCCGCCAACGCCGTCCGCCACACCGCCAGCGGGCGACCGTACGGCACGTTCGTCGTCGAGGTCGTCCGCAGACCCGAGGTCACCCGGGTGACGGTCTACGACTCCGGCCAGGGCTCCGTCCCCGCCATCGTCCACCCCGCCCTCCTCGGCGAGGGCGGCCGAGGACTCCCCCTGGTCACCGCCCTGGCCTCCCAGGTCGGCTGCCGAGGCAGCCAATCCCACGGCCACGCCGTCTGGGCCCAGTTCACCGGCGAGAAGTACCCCGCATCCCCCGAACGCTCATGACGAGCGGGCCGTCATGAGCACTCGGGCCTGCCCGGAGTTCGGGTCTTCAGCTGGTCGGAGGCTCCGGATCCACAGGACGGACCGCGCGGACGGAGTTCTGCCAGATGGCTCTCCGGCGTCTTGCCGAAGCGGAAAGCCGGCCCGCACCACTCCTCGATCTTGCTGGTGCAGCGCTCCACAGTGTTGCGGTCCTCGTACAACAGCGCGTCATGGGTGACCGGGCGACCGCCGCGTGAGCCTTTCTTCTTGCGGTTGGCCGCCTGGTCCGCCTTCTCCGGGATGACCACCTTGACGTGCCGCCGGTGCAGAAGGACGCGCCACGCGACGCCGCGCACCGCGCGCGTAACGGCCTGACGAGGGAGGGACGGCGCCGGTGGGCGGATGCGCCTGCGGTGCCACGGCGCCGAGCGTGGGCTGGGCGCGCGAGCTCAGCCGGCGTGCAGCCTGGTGATGAGCTCATGCGCGACGTCCAGGAACTGATCGCGCGAGGATGTCGTCGTCTGCAGGTCGACGAACGCCTCGTGGGCACCGGCCTGGGCGAGGGTCAGCAGGTAGTCACCGATCTGCTGTACGGTTCCGGCGTGCGGCACCTGGTCGTCGGGCGCGGGGGAATCGGTGATCTCCGGATTGACGCGCACCACCATTCGCAGGGTCGACGGGTCCCGGTCGACGCGTGCCGCGGTCTGCAGCGCCACATCCCACAGGGCGGTCAGATAGGGCATGGGTATCGCCGCGCTCAGCCAGCCGTCGGCTCGCCTGCCGATCCTCTCCAGCGCCGAGGGCGTGTAACCGGCAAGCAGGATCGGGGGGCGCGGCCGCTGGAAGGGCTTGAGGTCGATGTGCGACGGCGGCACGGTCCAGAGCGTGCCCTTGTGCTCGACCACCTCACTGCTCCAGACGGCCTCCATCAGGTCGAGCGTCTCTTCGAGCCGGTCTCCTCTCCCCTGCCAGGGCACCCCGGTCGCGGTGTATTCGTCACGCAGCCAGCCGAGACCGATGCCGACGTCCAGCCGTCCGTGGCTGAGCAGGTCGAGCGAGGTCAGCATGCGGGCGAGCAAGACCGGCGGTTGCCACAGCGCGTTGAGCGTGCTGGTTCCCAGCCGGACCTCCCGAGTGCTGACGGCGGCCAGCGTCAATGCGGTCAGCGGGTCGAAGAACGTCGCGAAGGCCGGAGGGACCTTGCCGTCTCCTCCCGGGTAGGGATCGCTGGGTGCGAGCGGCAACATGATTCGATCACCCGCCCACAGGCTGCTGTAGCCCATGGCCTCCAGGTCCGCGCTGGCCTGCCGGATGAAATCCGGGTCGGCGAAGGCGCCGTACTGCGGGACTGCATATCCGATCTGCATGAGAAATTCCTTGATACTTCGCCATGGAAAGCCGGGAGGAACTGAGGTGCGTATTGCGTGCGCATCTCGATACCTGGACGTTCCCGGTCAGCGTCCAGGGAGATGCTAGGCAACACCTCTTGGATATGATTTGCTATCGGGTTGGGATGTGCCCCTTAGGCCCTAAGAACCCACTTAAGATCTTGCTGTGATGCCGCACGGCCGTGGCGTTCCAATGGGGTATAGGTCGGCAGCGACGGATCGAAGGCGGTGTCGTACGGCCCCAAGTTTCCACCGCAGGTCACAGCGCGGCTCCTGGACGGTGTCGAAGTCCGGCAGCCCGTGCGGGGTCTGCAGCACCACCGCGGCGGCCAGTACCTGCGGCGGCATGCTCGGGCGTCCGTTCCGGGATGGATACGTGTCCGCGAACATCGCTCCGGGAAACAACGCCTCGCGATGCTCGGCCAGGAACGCGAACACGCCTCCTGCCGGGATCAGCTCCCGGCAGGCCGCCCGGACATCCGGTCCGATCGGTTCTCCGGCCCACTCACCCTGCACGGCCGAGAAGTCTGGCTTGATCTCTCCCGGAGCGGAGCAAGAACGCGAGATCTTCAGTGGTCTTCTAGACGGAGGTGAAACCAAGTGCCGCGGCCGCCTCGCTCTGGGCGTTGTCACGACTGGCGAAGCCGAGTTTGTCTCCCGGATCCTCCAGTAGCGGGACGGCCGCCAACTCCGCGACGGCGAGGTGCATCGCGTCGAGCGCGCGAAGGGCATGGGTGTAGACGATCTCCGTAGCCCGTTGCTCAACGGCATTGCGAGGAACGGTCAGCAACGTGACGGGGCCGTCCTCTCCAAGGTCTGCCGCCAGTACGGCAAGCCTGGTGTCCAGTTCCAGCAGCCGCCTGGCATGAGAGGCGCGCACCAGCACGCCGGTCACCTCCAGCACCGTCAAGGTGCCGGTGACAAGCAGATGCTCGGGGCTTTCCAGGAGTTCCCTGGCTCGGTCGTGACCCGGTTCGTCGTGGAGGTAGGCGCAGGCCAGGACCGAGGAATCGACGTAGGTGAGCACGATGGTCAGCGGCCCTCGGCCCAAAGGTCGTCGAGGACTGGGCCGATGCCCCTGGTGGCGTCAAGCGCACGCTCACGATCGGCTTCGGCCACCGGAGGAGCGGGGGGACGCTCGGCGAGCACGCCGAGCCGACGAGCGCGTGCGCGAAGCTCTGCTCGGGCATCCAGCACCTCGTCGGACACGCCGTGGGCGAGGATCTCCCCGGCGGTGGCGTTGATGGGTATGCGACGGCCCCCGTGAATGAGAATTCACGGGGGCCGTCTTGAAACGTGCGGGTCGTCAGAGACCGGCGGCGGCGCGCAGGGAGTCGGCGCGGTCGGTGGACTCCCAGGAGAAGCCCTCGCGACCGAAGTGACCGTAGGCGGAGGTGCCCGAGTAGATCGGGCGGAGCAGGTCGAGGTCGCGGATGATCGCGGCCGGGCGCAGGTCGAAGACCTTGACCACGGCTTCCTGGATCTTGCTGATCTCGATCTTCTCGGTGCCGAAGGTCTCGACGAACACGCCGACCGGGTGCGCCTTGCCGATGGCGTAGGCGACCTGGACCTCGGCGCGGTCGGCCAGGCCCGCGGCCACGATGTTCTTCGCGACCCAGCGCATCGCGTAGGCGGCCGAGCGGTCGACCTTGGACGGGTCCTTGCCGGAGAAGGCGCCGCCACCGTGGCGGGACATGCCGCCGTAGGTGTCAACGATGATCTTGCGACCGGTCAGGCCGGCGTCGCCCATCGGGCCGCCGATCTCGAAGCGGCCGGTCGGGTTGACCAGCAGGCGGTAGCCCTCGGTCTCGATCTCCAGGCCGGCCAGGACCGGGTCGATCACGTGCTCCTTGATGTCGGGAGCGAGCATCTCCTTGAGGTCGATCTCGGCCGCGTGCTGGGTGGAGACGACCACGGTGTCGAGCCGGACCGGCTTGTCGCCGTCGTACTCGACGGTGACCTGGGTCTTGCCGTCGGGGCGCAGGTAGGGCACCGTGCCGTCCTTGCGGACCTGCGACAGGCGCTCGGCCAGGCGGTGCGCCAGCTGGATCGGCAGCGGCATCAGCTCGGGGGTCTCGCGGCAGGCGTAACCGAACATCAGGCCCTGGTCACCGGCGCCCTGGCGGTCGAGCTCGTCGCCCGCCTCGCCCTCGCGGTTCTCGTAGGCGTCGTCGACGCCCTGGGCGATGTCGGGCGACTGCGCGCCGATGGACACCGACACGCCACAGGAGGCGCCGTCGAAGCCCTTGTGCGAGGCGTCGTAACCGATCTCGAGGATCTTCTCCCGGATGAGACCGGGAATGTCGACGTAGGTCTCCGTCGTCACCTCTCCGGCGACGTGGACCTGACCGGTGGTGATCAGCGTCTCGACCGCGACGCGGCTCTTGGGGTCACCCTTGAGCATGGCGTCGAGAATCGCGTCACTGATCTGGTCGGCGATCTTGTCCGGGTGGCCCTCTGTGACCGACTCGGAGGTGAACAGGCGACGGGACAAGTCAGTGGCTCCTCATGCAGCGGCTGCTGGCGTCTGGGGCTCTGGCATCGGCAGGACACCAGTAGCGCTCCGGCGAATTCTAGCCCCACCTGATGCGGGGCCGCGAAACCATCTCAGATCGTGTCACCCTAAATGTTCAGATCAGGTAGTGGAAGAGCTGCGGGTTCACCGGAATCCGTCGCGGGGAAACCCACCTGCCGCGACACGCGGCGGGACGCGTTCCGGAAGCCCCCCAAAGGGGCCCGAGCCCACGAGATCCCCGGCTCCCGGGCTCATCCGCATCTCGCGGGCGGGATGCGCGGCCCCCGGACCTCCAGGGACTCACAGATCGGGCAGCGGGTCGGGCGGCAGCGTCTCCGGGGCGAAGACCTCCGCGTCGGCGGCGGAGATCACCGCGGCGTACTCCTCCTCGATCTCGAACACCATGCCACCGAGCTCGATGGCCGCGCCCGCGGAGAACTCCAGCGGACCGAGCCGGGTGCGCCGGGTGTGGGTGGCGTACACCGAGGTCGGCGCGTCGCGGTCGAAGAACTTGGTGGAGAGCAGGTAGATGGTGCGGTCAGTGATCACGATGAGGAAGGTCGCCATGCCCGGGGTGCCCACCGACAGGGCCGGCAGGACGTAGTGGATCTCCTCCCCCGGAGGAAGCAGCGCTCGGCATCGTGCCCTGACCGCGGCGGCGACAGGCATGATCCAAACCCCTCCCGGCTGCGGTGTGGCAGGGCTCTGGGAGGCAGTATCCGCCGGGATCCGGGCTACGGCAAGTGGTCAGGCCAGGCGCGCGGCGACGAGGTCCCAGACCACGTCGGCCAGGGCCTCCTTGGGGCCGCGCGGGATGTCGACCTGCTCCCCCTCGGCGAGGAGGACCACCGCCGCGTTGTCGGGGGTGCCGAAGGCGAGATCGTCGCCGACCTGGTTGACGACGAGCAGATCACAGCCCTTGCGGGTGAGTTTGGCCCGCCCGTTGGCGAGGACGTCGTCGGTCTCGGCCGCGAATCCCGCGATCACCCGAGGGTACGGCTTGAGCCCCGCACGGCGCCGTTCCCCCAACTCCGCAAGGATGTCGGGATTTTTCACCAGATGAATGGCGTCAGGCTCATCGGCGGTCTTCTTGATCTTCGACCCGCTCCGCGCCGAGGGCCGGAAGTCGGCGACGGCGGCGGCCATGACCACGGCGTCGGCGTCCTGCACCGCCTCCAGTACGGCGTCGCGCAGCTCCAGGGCCGAGGTGACCCGGAGCACCTTGACCCCCGCGGGGTCGGGCAGGGCGACGTTGGCGGCCACCAGGGTGACCTCGGCCCCCCGGGCGACGGCCGTGCGGGCCAGGGCGTAGCCCTGCAGCCCCGAGGAACGGTTGCCGATGAAACGGACCGGGTCGATGGCCTCGCGGGTGCCGCCCGCGGAGATCACCAGGCGACGGCCCGCCAGGTCCGCGGGGCGCCCGGAGAGGACGCCGCGGCAGACCTCGAAGATCTCCTTCGGGTCCGGCAGACGGCCGGGACCGGTGTCGGCCCCGGTCAGGCGGCCCACCGCGGGATCGACGACGATCGAACCGCGCTCGCGGAGCGTGGCCACGTTCGCACGGGTCGCGGGGTGCTCCCACATCTCGGTGTGCATCGCGGGGGCGAACACCACCGGGCAGCGCGCGGTGAGCAGGGTGTTGGTCAGCAGGTCGCCGGCCAGCCCGTGGGCGGCCTTGGCGAGCACGTCGGCGGTGGCCGGCGCGACGACCACCAGGTCGGCGTCCTGCCCGATGCGGACGTGCGGCACCTCGTGCACCGACTCCCAGACGTCGGTCGTGACCGGATTGCCGGACAGCGCGGCCCAGGTCGGCTCACCGACGAAGCGGAGCGCCTCCCTGGTCGGGACCACGCGCACCTCGTGGCCGGACTCGGTGAACAGGCGCAGCAGCTCGCACGCCTTGTAGGCGGCGATGCCCGCGCTCACACCGAGGACGACCCTCGGCCTGCGGGGAACCACGGAGGTCGGCATCGAGGCGGGTCAGCCCTCGATCGGCTCGGAGGTGAGCAGGCCCTCGCTGACCTCGCGCAGCGCGATGGAGAGCGGCTTCTCCTGCGCGTGGGTCTCGACGAGCGGGCCGACGTACTCGAGCAGGCCCTCGCCGAGCTGGGAGTAGTAGGCGTTGATCTGACGCGCCCGCTTGGAGCCGAAGATCACGAGACTGTACTTGCTGTCGACGATGTCGAGCAGGGCGTCGATCGACGGGTTGGTGATGCCTTCGGAGTAGGCGGCGCTGGTTGCCACGTGTGATTTCCCCTAGCTAGGTGAACGTCCGAGGCGTGAACCCTCGGGAGCATCAGCCAACAAGGCTATCAGCCGATGACATACATCCTGGACTGACGTGTTGACGAGCGTCAGGTCGAACTCCCGCTCGGCCGCCATCTCGATCCGGCCGGCCGCCAGGCGGCGGGCGATGACGTCCTCGGGCTCGGTGCCCCTGCCGCGCAGCCGCTTCTCCAGCTCCTCCCAGGTCGGGGGGGCCAGGAAGACCAGCAGGGCCTCGGGCATGGTCGCCCGGACCTGCCTGGCGCCCTGGAGGTCGATCTCCAGCAGCGTGGGCACCCCGGCGGCGAGTTTCTCGAGCACCGGGCCGCGCGGTGTTCCGTACCGGTTCCCGGCGAACTCGGCCCACTCGAGCAGCTCGCCGGAGGCGGCGAGGCGGTCGAACTCCTCGTCGTCGGCGAAGAAGTACTCGACCCCGTGGGTCTCCCCTGGACGGGGTTTCCTGGTGGTCACCGAGACCGACAGCCACACCTCCGGGTGTGCCCGCCGAAGCTCGGCGACGACCGTGGACTTGCCGACGCCCGACGGCCCGGACAGGACCGTCAGACGCCTACCGGCCGGGAGTCCGGCGAGGGCTCGCGCCCCCTTCGGACCTCCGGCCGAGGATGTGGAGCGACCGGCTCCGCCCTCGGCGGTTGCCTCCGGAGCCCGGCTCTCGCCGGACCGCGACGTTCCGGTCACTCCAAACCCCCCGTGATGCTGTCCCCATATGGGGTGAACGTGGTCGTATGAACCGAGATTAGCTCTCGGCCCCGCCGAACTCACGCTCGAGCGAAGCCCGCTGGTTCGTACCCAGGCCCCGCACGCGGCGGGACTCGGCGATGCCAAGCCGCTCCATGAGCTGCTTGGCGCGAACCTTGCCCACGCCGGGGAGCGACTCAAGAAGGGCCGAAACCTTCATCTTGCCGATGACGTCGTCGGCCTGCCCGTCTTTGAGCACCTCAGCCAGAGAGACCGCACCGTGCTTCAGGCGGTTCTTCACCTCGGCACGCTCTCGGCGGGCCTTGGCAGCCTTCTCTAGGGCTGCGGCGCGCTGCTCAGGGGTTAGGGGAGGAAGAGCCACGCCGGGTCACCTCGAATTTCCTGTCGATGTACTCGGACGGGAAGGGAAACTAGCTGGTCATGGCGCTTCAAGCAACGTCAAGACCACTTTATCCCTCTAGAAAATCTACTTCGTGACTTTCCGTGCCCATGGCGTCGCGCTGTGTGGACAAAACTACGCTCAACGCCGAGTTTTCCGGGCCTGCGTCATGCGCCGTGTCCGGTGGCCGCAGAGGTGCGCCGGAGGGCCGCGGCGATGCCCGCGGCCGTCGCGCCGGGGTCGGCGGAGCCGGTGATCGGGCGGCCGATCACGAGAAGATCCGCCCCGTCGGCGAAAGCCCGCTCGGGAGTCGCTACTCTTGCCTGATCCTGACTCTCGGCGCCGGCGGGGCGGACGCCGGGGGTGATGAGCGTGATGTCGGGCCCGACCTCGGCACGCACCGCGGCCACCTCGCGCGGCGAGCAGACGAGGGCCTGGGCGCCCGCGGCGACGGCCATGGCCGACAGGCGGCGCACGGCGTCCTCGGTGGGGCCCCTGACGCCCATCTGCTCCAGATCGGCCTCCGAGAGCGACGTGAGCAACGTCACCGCCGCGATCTGGGTGTTGGGCACGGCCTCCACCGCCGCCCGGATCATCGCGGGGCCGCCGGTGGCATGGACCGTCAGGATGGCGGGCTTGAGCCTGGCCACGGCCCTGGCGGCACCGGCGACGGTGTTGGGGATGTCGTGGAGTTTGAGGTCGAGGAAGACCCGCACCCCGCTCGCCCCCCGGACCGAGGCGATCACGTCGGGGCCGTAGCGGAGGTAGAGTTCCAGCCCGACCTTGACCGTGGTGACGTGTGGGGTGACCAGGCTGGCCCAGTGAGCCGCGGTCTCGAGGTCTGGCGCGTCCAGGGCGACGGCGATGGGTGCGGGCGTCACAGGGAACTCTCCTCAAGGTCTATCCGGTGCCGGGCGGACGCCCCCGGCGGGCGGTGTGCCAGCCCGACCGCGTCGGCCAGCCGGTGGAACCCCCGGGCCGCCAGGATCTCCTCAAGCTCGCGGAGGATGCGCAGGCAGGCGTAGGGGTCGTGGAACAGTGCGGTCCCCACCGCGACGACGCAGGCCCCGGCGAGGATGAACTCGAAGGCGTCCCTGCCGGTCAGCACGCCGCCCATGCCGATGATGGGCACGCTGGGCAGGGCCGCGTGGACCTGCCACACGCAGCGTACGGCCAGTGGCCTGACCGCGGGGCCCGACAGGCCGCCGGTGACCGCGGCGAGCACGGGCCGCATGGCCTCGGTGTCGATGCTCATGCCGAGCGGATTGTTGATCATCGACAGGGCGTCGGCGCCGCCGTCCACGCACGCGCGGGCCACGCTCACGATGTCCATGACGTCCGGGGAGAGCTTGGCCACCACGGGCACGTCGTAGCGCATCACCGACCGCACCGAGGCGATCACCTCGGCGGAGGCCGCGCCGTCGCGGGCGAAGACCCGGCCCCGGTCCTCGATGTTGGGGCACGACAGGTTGACCTCCACGGCGGTGACCCCGGGCGCGTCGGTGAGCCTGCGGGCCAGCGCGGTGTACTCGGCCACGGTGCCGCCGCCGATGGACACCACGGTCCGCACGCCCCGCTGGGCCAGCCAGGGCAGCTCACGCTCCAGGAAGGCGTCCACGCCCGGCCCCTGGAGCCCGACGGCGTTGAGCATGCCCGAGGGCGTCTCGGCCATCCTGGGGGTCGGGCGGCCCGCCCTGGGGGCCATCGTGATCGACCGGGTGGTCAGCGCGCCGATCCGGGCGAGGTCGAAGAACTGGGCGAGCTCGGAGCCGGACGCCGCGCACCCGGCGGCCGTGGTGACGGGGTTGACCAGCTCCACGTGCCCCAGGTACGTCCGCATGTCAACCGGCATTCCGTGTTCCTCCACCGGGTGCTCCCAGCGCGTCGAACGGGATCGTCCCCACGTCGTCGAAGCGGACGCGCTCGCCCCTGAAGACCGGTCCTTCGACGCACGAGCGCACCATCCGGGTCACCCCGTCGTCCCCGATGACCGGCAGCACGCACGTCATGCACACGCCGATCCCGCACGCCATCCGCTCCTCGACCGCCACCTGGACGGGGATGTCGAACTCGACGGCCACCGCGGTGACGCCGTGCAGCATCGGCATCGGACCGCAGGCGTAGACCGCGTCGGCCCGTACGTCGGCGATCACGCCGGGCAGCACGTCGGTCACCCGGCCGCGCATGCCCAGGGAGCCGTCCTCGGTGGTCAGCGTGGTCGTCTCCCCCATCCTCCTGGCCCGCAGGGCGCCGAACACCCGGTCGGCCGAGGCCGCGCCGAGCACGAAGTCGACGCGGCAGCCACGCCGCTGGAGGGCGTCGGCCACGGTGAACAGCGTCGCCGAGCCGTGCTCGGCACCGACCAGGACGCAGGTCACCGGGTCCCTGGGCAGCGGGAACGGGCGGCCGAGCGGGCCCACCAGATCGAGGGTGTCACGGGCGCGCCGGTCGGCCAGCCAGGCCGTGCCCGGCCCGCTCACCGAGAAGACGAACTCGACGGTGCCGCCGTAGTCGGGCTTGACGTCGTGGACGAAGAAGGCACGGCGCGTCAGCATCGACGTCTGCGCCCCGCCCACGGCCACCCCGACGAAGTGGCCGGGCCGGAAGCGCTCGGCGATGCCGGGCGCCACCACGGTGAGCGCATGGTAGGCGTCGACGCGGCGCGTCGTCAGCACCGTGCCCGTCACCTGCACCGGAGTAACAGGCGTCTTCCTCACCTCCGCTGGGGCGCCGGCCTCACTCCTCAACCGCTCCGCAACCGCTTCGCGTGCTCCTGGAGGGACCGTACGCCGATGTCGCCGCGGACGATCGCCTGGATGCCCTGTACCGCCGCGGCCAGGCCCTGGACCGTGGTGATGCAGGGGATGGCGCGCAGCACCGCGGCGGTGCGGATCTCGTAGCCGTCCAGGCGGGGTCCCGACTGGCCGGGGCTGCCGAAGGGGGTGTTGACGATGAGATCCACCTCCCCGTCCAGGATGCGCCGGACGATGGTCTGCTCGCCCGCGGGACCGGCTCCCTCGCTGTGCTTGCGCACGATCTTGGCACGGACACCGTTGCGGCGCAGGACTTCGGCGGTGCCCTCGGTGGCGAGGATCTCGAAGCCGAGGTCGGCGAGGGCCTTGACCGGGAAGATCATGGCGCGTTTGTCGCGGTTGGCGACCGAGACGAACGCCCGCCCCTTGGTGGGCAGCGAGCCGTACGCGGCGGCCTGCGACTTGGCGTAGGCGGTGCCGAAGAACTCGTCGATGCCCATGACCTCGCCGGTGGAGCGCATCTCGGGGCTGAGCACGATGTCCACGCCGCGGAACCGGTTGAAGGGCAGCACGGCCTCCTTGACCGCGATGGGCGCGTCCAGCGGCATGGTGCCGCCGTCGCCGCTCTCCGGCAGCAGGCCCTCGGCGCGCAGTTCGGCCACCGTGGCGCCCATCATCACCCGGGCCGCCGCCTTGGCCAGCGGCACCGCCGTGGCCTTGGAGACGAACGGCACGGTACGGCTGGCGCGGGGGTTGGCCTCCAGCACGTACAGGATGTTGGCCGACATGGCGTACTGCACGTTGAGCAGGCCGCGCACGCCCACGCCCCTGGCGATGGCCTCGGTGGCGGAGCGGATGCGCTTGATGTCGTAGCTTCCCAGCGTCATCGGCGGCAGCGAGCACGCCGAGTCGCCGGAGTGGATGCCGGCCTCCTCGATGTGCTCCATCACGCCGCCGAGGTAGAGTTCCTCGCCGTCGAAGAGCGCGTCGACGTCGATCTCCACGGCCTCGTCGAGGAACTTGTCCACCAGCACCGGGTGGTCGCTGGCCGCGCCCGCCTTGGCCATGTAGGCGATCAGGGTCTCGTCGTCGTAGACGATGGCCATGCCCGCGCCGCCCAGCACGTAGGAGGGGCGCACCAGCACCGGGTAGCCGATCTCCTCGGCGATGGCCAGCGCCTCGTCGGAGGTCACCGCCACGCCGTGCTTGGGGGCGGGCAGGCCCGCCTCGGCGAGGACCCGGCCGAACGCGCCGCGCTCCTCGGCGAGGTGGATCGACTCGGGCGAGGTGCCGACGATCGGGACACCGGCGTCCTTGAGCGCCTGGGCCAGGCCGAGCGGGGTCTGGCCGCCGAGCTGGACGATGACGCCCGCGACGGGGCCGGTCTGCTGCTCGGCGTGGACGACCTCCAGGACGTCCTCCAGGGTGAGCGGCTCGAAGTAGAGGCGGTCGGAGGTGTCGTAGTCGGTGGAGACCGTCTCGGGGTTGCAGTTGACCATGACGGTCTCGTAGCCGGCCGCCGACAGCTCGAAGGAGGCGTGCACGCACGCGTAGTCGAACTCGATGCCCTGGCCGATCCTGTTGGGCCCCGAACCGAGGATGAGGACCTTGGGGCGCTCCCCGTAGGGGACCTCGGTCTCCTCGTCGTAGGTGGAGTACAGGTAGGGGGTCTGGGCGGCGAACTCGGCAGCGCAGGTGTCGACGGTGTTGTAGACCGGGCGGACGCCGAGCGCATGGCGCAGGTCGCGCACCCGCGACTCGGTCATGTCGCGCAGCTCGGCGATCTGCGAGTCGCTGAAGCCGTACCGCTTGACCCTGGTCAGCACCTCCGCGGTCAGCTGCGGTACCTCACGCAGCTCGGTGGCCATCTCGTCGATCGCGATCAGCTGGTCGACGAACCACGGATCGACACGGGTGGCCTCGAACAGCTCCTCGGCGCCCGCCCCGGCGCGGATGGCCTGCTGCATGGTGAACAGCCGCCCGTCGTGCGGGATACGGCAGGCGGCCAGGAGCTCGTCCCTGTCACCCGGATCGCCCGCCCAGGTGAAGGAGGCGCCCTTCTTCTCCAGCGAGCGCAGCGCCTTCTGCAGGGCCTCGGGGAAGGACCGGCCGATCGCCATGGCCTCGCCGACCGACTTCATGTGGGTGGTCAGGGTCGCGTCGGCCCCGGAGAACTTCTCGAACGCGAACCGGGGCACCTTGACCACGATGTAGTCCAGCGAGGGCTCGAACGACGCCGGGGTCTCCTTCGTGATGTCGTTGGGGATCTCGTCCAGCGTGTAGCCGATGGCGAGCTTCGCGGCGATCTTCGCGATCGGGAAGCCGGTGGCCTTGGAGGCGAGCGCCGAGGAGCGCGAGACGCGCGGGTTCATCTCGATGACGACCATGCGGCCGGTGCGCGGCTCGACGGCGAACTGGATGTTGCAGCCGCCGGTGTCGACGCCGACCTCGCGGATGACCGCGATGGCCACGTCGCGCATGTTCTGGTACTCGCGGTCGGTCAGGGTCAGCGCGGGGGCCACGGTGACGCTGTCGCCGGTGTGCACGCCCATCGGGTCGATGTTCTCGATCGAGCAGACGATCACCACGTTGTCCGCCCGGTCGCGCATGACCTCCAGCTCGTACTCCTTCCAGCCGAGGATGGACTCCTCGAGGAGTACCTCGGTGGTCGGCGAGGCGTCGAGGCCCGCCCCGGCGATGCGGCGCAGCCCCTCCTCGTCGTGCGCGAAACCGGAGCCGACCCCGCCCATGGTGAAGGAGGGCCGCACCACCAGCGGGTAGCCCAGCTCTGCTGCGGCGGCCAGGCACTCGTCCATGGTGTGGCAGACGAACGAACGGGCCGACTCGGCGTTGAGGCCGTACTCCTCGGCGACCTTGGCCACGATGCCCTTGAACAGCTCGCGGTTCTCGCCCGCCTGGATGGCGTCGACGTCGGCGCCGATCAGCTCGACCTCGTAGCGCTCCAGAACGCCGGCCTCGTACAGGGAGATCGCGGTGTTCAGCGCGGTCTGCCCGCCCAGGGTGGGCAGCAGCGCGTCGGGCCGCTCCTTGGCGATGATCTTCTCGACGATCTCCGGGGTGATGGGCTCGACGTAGGTGGCGTCGGCGAACTCGGGGTCGGTCATGATGGTCGCCGGGTTGCTGTTGACGAGGATCACGCGGAAACCCTCGGCACGCAGCACGCGGCAGGCCTGGGTACCCGAGTAGTCGAACTCGCATGCCTGGCCGATCACGATCGGTCCTGAGCCGATCACCATGATCGACTGGATGTCCGTGCGCTTAGGCACCCTTGCTTCCCCCCGTACTCATGGTCGCGCCCGGCTCCTCGCCGGCTCCGCGGAAGACTCGTCCCTCGTCTGCCACTCCGCCCGCTCGCTCCCCGGACCGCTCCGTACTCATGGTCGCGCCCGGCTCCTCGCCGGCTCCGCGGAAGACTCGTCCCTCGTCTGCCACTCCGCCCGCTCGCTCCATCAACGCGCAGAAGTCGTCGAACAGGCTTGCGGAGTCGTGCGGGCCGGCCGCGGCCTCCGGGTGGTACTGGACGCTGAAGGCCGGACGGTCCAGCAGCCGCAGCCCCTCGACGCAGTCGTCGTTGAGGTTGACGTGGCTGACCTCCGCCGGGCCGTACGGCGTGTCGAACACGCCCTCCAGCGGGGCCCGCACCGCGAAACCGTGGTTGTGCGCGGAGATCTCCACCTTGCCGGTGCCCCGGTGCTGTACCGGCTGGTTGACACCTCGGTGGCCGTAACGCAACTTGTAGGTGCCCAGCCCCAGGGCGCGCCCGAAGAGCTGGTTTCCGAAGCAGATGCCGAAGAACGGGACACCCGCGTCGAGGACCCCGCGAAGCGCCTTGACCGGTCCGTCGGCGGTGGCGGGGTCACCGGGGCCGTTGGAGAAGAACACCCCGTCCGGACCGAGCGCGAGGATCTCCTCCGCGGTGGCCGAGGCCGGCAGCACGTGCACCTCGCAGCCGCGCTCGGCCATCCGGTGCGGCGTCATCGCCTTGATCCCGAGGTCGACCGCGGCCACGGTGAACCGCCGCGCGCCGATCGCGGGCACCACGTACGGTTCGGCGGTGGAGACCTCCCCCGCCAGGTCGGCGCCCTCCATCACGGGGCTGCCCAGCACCCGCTCCAGCAGTTCCTCGACCGGCGCCAGGGCCTTGCCGGAGAAGACCCCGGCCCGCATCGCCCCCCGCTCCCGCAGATGACGGGTCAGGGCGCGGGTACCGGGAATGGCGATGCCGACGACGCCCTGCTCCCTGAGGTAGTCGTCCAGGGAACGGTTGGAGCGCCAGTTGGAGGCCACCCGGGCCGGCTCGCGGACCACGTAACCGGCCACCCACACCCGCGAGGACTCCGGATCCTCGTCGTTGATCCCGGTGTTCCCGATGTGCGGCGCGGTCATCGCGACGATCTGGCGGTGGTACGACGGATCGGTCAGCGTCTCCTGGTAGCCGGTCATCCCCGTGTTGAAGACCATCTCGCCGAAGGTCTCGCCCTCGGCGCCGTAGGGGGTCCCGTGGAAGACACGTCCATCTTCCAGCACTAGCACTGCGGTCACTCACACACCCCGATCATCTCGGCTACAGCTCCGCAAAGTATGAAATATCTGGCACATCGGTTCGCCGTCGCCGCACCGGGCGGAACGCCCCCACGTCCCGGTGCGGGAAGGCGGGAGGTCCTCACGTGAGCTTCCCGTCCAGGACCGTCGGCCTGCCGCGCAGGAAGGTCGCCACGACCCGGCCGGGCAGGGTAAGGCCCTGGTAGGGGGTGTTGCGGCTCTTGGAAGCGTAGCCCGCCGGGTCGACCGCGGCGCGCACCGCCGGGTCGTAGAGGGTGAGGTTGGCCGGCGCGCCGACCTCGATCGGCTGCCCGTGTCCCCGAAGCCTGCCGATCCTGGCCGGGGCGCAGGACATCCGCTCGGCGACACCGGCCCAGTCGAGCAGCCCCGTCTCCACCATCGCCTCCTGGACCACCGCGAGCGCCGTCTCCAGGCCGATCATGCCCATGGCGGCGGCGGCCCACTCGGCCTCCTTGTCCTCGACCGGGTGCGGGGCGTGGTCGGTGGCCACGCAGTCGATCGTGCCGTCGGCCAGGGCCGCGCGCAGCGCCTCGACGTCGGCGCGGGTGCGCAGCGGCGGGTTCACCTTGTAGATCGGGTTGTAGGAGCCGACCGGGGAGTCCTCGACGAGGTCGTCGGTCAGCAGCAGGTGGTGCGGGGTCACCTCGGCGGTGACGTCCCAGCCCTTGGACTTGGCCCAGCGGATGAGCTCCACCGAGCCCGCCGTGGAGACGTGGCAGATGTGCAGGCGCGAGCCGACATGCGCGGCCAGCAGGCAGTCGCGGGAGATGATCGCCTCCTCGGCGACCGCGGGCCATCCGGTCAGGCCCAGCCTGCCGGAGACCGCGCCCTCGTTCATCTGCGCGCCCTCGGTCAGCCGCGGCTCCTGGGCGTGCTGGGCCACGACGCCGTCGAACGCCTTGACGTACTCCAGCGCGCGGCGCATGAGCACCGCGTCGGAGACGCACCTGCCGTCGTCGGAGAAGACCCGCACCCGGGCCGCCGAGTCGGCCATCGCGCCGAGTTCGGCCAGGTGCTCGCCGCCCAGGCCGACCGTGACGGCTCCGACGGGCTGCACGTCGCAGTAGCCCGCCTCCTGGCCCAGGCGCCAGACCTGCTCGACGACGCCGGCGGTGTCGGCGACCGGGTCGGTGTTGGCCATGGCGTGCACGGCGGTGTAGCCGCCGAGGGCGGCGGCGCGGGTGCCCGTGGTGACGGTCTCCGCGTCCTCACGCCCCGGCTCGCGCAGGTGGGTGTGCAGGTCCACCAGACCGGGCAGGGCGATCAATCCCTCGGCCTCGACGGTCTCGTCGCTCTCGCCGGCGCTCAGCCCCTGGCCGATCTCCACCAGGAGACCGTCGCGGATCAGGATGTCGGCGGGCTCCCCGCCGAGGATCCTGGCGCCCCTGATGACGATGCCGTCACGCGTGGTCCCGATGCGGTCGTTCATCAGATCTCTCCCCCGAGGTCGGCGCCGCCAAGCAGCAGGTACAGAACGGCCATGCGTGCGGTCACACCGTTGGCGACCTGCTCGACGATCGTCGAGCGCGGCGAGTCGGCCACCTCGGCCGCGATCTCCATCCCCCGGTTCATCGGGCCGGGGTGCATCACGATGGCGTGGTCGGGCATTCTGGCGACGCGCTCGCGGTCGAGCCCGTAGCGGCGGCTGTACTCCCGCTCGGTGGGGAAGAACGCCGCGTTCATCCGCTCGCGCTGCACGCGCAGCATCATCACCACGTCGGACTTGGGCAGCATCGCGTCGAGGTCGTAGGAGACCTCGCACGGCCAGGAGTCGACGTTGACCGGGAACAGGGTCGGCGGGGCGACCAGGGTCACCTCGGCACCGAGGGTGGCCAGCAGCAGCACGTTGGAGCGGGCCACCCTGCTGTGCAGCACGTCGCCGACGATGGTCACTTTCCTGCCGTCCAGCGAGCCCAGGCGGCGGCGCATGGTGAAGGCGTCGAGCAGGGCCTGGGTGGGGTGCTCGTGGGTGCCGTCACCGGCGTTGACGACACTGCCGCGCACCCAGCCGGCCAGCCGGTACGGGGCGCCCGAGGCGCCGTGCCGGATGACGACGGCGTCGGCGCCCATCGCCTCCAGGGTGAGCGCGGTGTCCTTGAGCGACTCGCCCTTGGAGACGCTGGAGCCCTTGGCGGAGAAGTTGATGACGTCCGCCGACAGGCGCTTGGCCGCGGCCTCGAAGGAGATCCTGGTCCGGGTGGAGTCCTCGAAGAAGAGGTTCACCACGGTGCGGCCCCGCAGGGTGGGGAGCTTCTTGATGGAACGTTCCGAGATCTTCGCCAGCTCGTCCGCGGTGTCCAGGATGAGCAGGGCGTCGTCACGGGTCAGATCGGCCGCCGAGATCAGGTGCCGCTTCACCGGCCCTCCTCCTTCAGCAGCAGGACCGCGTCGCGGCCGTCGTTCTCCTCCAGGTAGACCTTGACGCTCTCGGACTTGGAGGTCGGCAGGTTCTTGCCCACGTAGTCGGGGCGGATGGGCAGCTCGCGGTGGCCGCGGTCGACCAGGGTGGCGAGTTGCACGGCCTGCGGGCGGCCCAGGTCGTTGAGCGCGTCGAGCGCGGCACGGACCGTGCGGCCCGAGTAGAGGACGTCGTCGACGAGGACGACGGTCCTGCCGTCGATGCCGTCGGCGGGCAGTTCGGTGCGGCCCAGCGCGCGGGCGGGACGCAGGCGCAGGTCGTCCCGGTACATCGTGACGTCGAGGGAGCCGACGGGCACGGAACGGCCCTCGAACTGCTTGATGTGGGCGGCCAGGCGGCGGGCCAGGTGGACCCCGCGCGTGGGGATGCCCAGCAGGACGACGTTCTCGCCGCCCTTGGTCCGTTCAAGGATCTCGTGGGAGATGCGGACCAGGGCCCGGTTGATATCGGGCTGCTCGAGAACGGCGCGCGCACCGCTCAGCGCATGCGAAATGGCATCGGTCAAGGAGTAACACCACCTTTCCCGCCTCACAGGACGGGTCTTAAAGGAAGTCAGCGCTCTTACGTTACCAGCCGTTCGAAGGCTCGCCCTGACCGGCCCCACCTCGGCGGATGCCGGACGCCGCCCCAGGGATCTTCCCAAAAGTGAATAAATATCTTGATCTTCACTGACTTCCCATGGTTCTGGCGGGTATGCGCTTTAGATCCGTACCAACGCGAGGTATGGCGAGCGCGCCCACGGAGGCCCACAGCGGCCCACAGAGACCCACAGAGACCCACGGCGTCCGGGGCGCCGCCCTCCCGACTCTCTCGTCACCAGCCGCGAAGGAAGAGAAATGGCCTTTCACGTCGACTCCGAGGTCGGCCGGCTCCACCAGGTCCTGCTTCATCGGCCCGAACTCGCCCTGAAACGGCTCACGCCCTCGAACAAGGACGACTTCCTCTTCGACGACGTGCTGTGGGTGCAGCGCGCGGTGGAGGAGCACGAGGAGTGGCAGAGGCTCCTGGTCGACCAGGGGGTCACCGTCCACATGCTCTCCGACCTGCTCCACGAGACCGTCGAGATCCCCCAGGCGCGCAAGCACATCCTGGACGGCATCGCCGACGAACGCTACTTCGGCCCGATGGCCGTCGACGCCATCCGCAACGCGCTGGACTCGATGGACTCCACGATGCTCCAGCGCTATCTCACCGGCGGCATCACCAAGCGCGAACTGGTGGACATGGGCACCGATCCCAAAAGCCTCGCCTTCCACACGCTCAGGCCGGACGACTTCGTCCTGCCCCCGCTGCCCAACCACCTGTTCACCCGCGACACCTCCTGCTGGATCTACGACGGCGTCTCGATCAACGCGATGAGGAAGAAGGCCCGCCGCCGCGAGACGGTCAACATGGAGGCGATCTACCGCTACCACCCCGCCTTCGCCTCCGGCTACGACCGGCCCGAGGAGGGCGGCTACCACGTCTGGATGCCCGGCATCCCCGCGGCTCCGGCCACCATCGAGGGCGGCGACGTGCTCGTCATCGGCCGGGGCGCGGTGCTGGTGGGGATCAGCGAGCGCACCCAGCCGCAGGCCGTCGAGATGCTCGCGCGGAGCCTGTTCGCGAAGGGCGCCGCGACCAGGATCGTCGCGCTGGACATGCCGAAGGCGCGGGCCTTCATGCACCTGGACACGGTGATGACCAACGTGGACGTCGGGGTGTTCACCAAGTTCGCGGGGCTGGGCATGCTGCCCTCCTACACCGTCGAGCCCGGCGACAACGAGAAGGAGCTCAAGATCACCGACCATCCCCCCGAGGACATGCACAGAGCCATCGCGCGGGCCGTCGGCCTGGACGACATCAAGGTCCTCAGCGCGACACAGGACGTGTACGCCTCCGAGCGGGAGCAGTGGGACGACGGCTGCAACGTGCTGGCCCTGCGACCCGGCGTGGTCGTGGCCTACGAGCGCAACACCACCACCAACAACCACCTGCGCCGCAACGGGATAGAGGTCATCACGATCCGGGGCAGCGAGCTCGGCAGGGGCCGGGGCGGCCCGCGCTGCATGAGCTGCCCGCTGGAGCGCGACGGCATCTGAGCCCTCCCGGCGACCGGGCGGATCGCCACCACGAAAGGCACCGCCGAGGTGAGGAACCCGGCTCGCCCGCCTCCCGATCGGGGCGTCGGGCGAGGCAGGCGCCCGCGGTGCTCCCGTCGGCGGGGCGCCGCGGAGACGGCCCCGGCGAGCCTCGACCGGCATGCGGGCACACCGCCGATCCGCACCGTCCGGATGGACGGGATCGTCGCACCGGGTATTCCTCCCGGCCGCGTCGTCGAAGATCATACTCTTGTCGCCGCACCCGAAGATGATGTTGCCCGAATCCTCCAGAAGAAGCCAGAATCCAGCGAAAATCCCGTAAAAACTAGAGGTTTCGCGATGCACGGTAGGACAACTACCGCGTTTGAGGCGGACCACATCGGACCGGATTCGACATCTTTTTTCCAATCAGCTTGACCTTAGGCGCCCACAGCTTTACCGTCACTGTCCGTAACCACACCTCGTGGCGTTATCGGGTGAACCCTGACGCACCGGTCATCGAAGACGCCTCCCCGGGCGTCAACCCGGTGACCGGGGCATAAGTTGCGAGGTAGCACAATCAAGTTGAGAGCAGTACATACAGAGCCGGGGGGCCACACCATGCCGTCTGAGTACGCCAAGTCGCTGGGTGCACGACTCCGCGCCATTCGCACCCAGCAGGGCCTGTCCCTGCATGGAGTCGAAGAGAAGTCCCGCGGACGCTGGAAGGCGGTCGTCGTGGGCTCCTACGAGCGTGGCGACCGTGCCGTCACCGTGCAGAAGCTTGCCGAGCTGGCCGATTTCTACGGGGTGCCGGTCTCGGAGTTGCTGCCCGGAGGGGCTGCTCCCAGCCCGCTGGGCCCGACACCGAAACTTGTGATCGATCTTGAGCGCCTTGCCCAGCTCCCCAAGGAGAAGGCCGGTGCGCTTGCCCGCTACGCGGCCACCATCCAGAGCCAGCGCGGCGACTACAACGGCAAAGTGCTGTCCATCCGCCAGGAGGACCTCCGCTCCCTTGCCGTGATCTATGACAAGTCCCCCAGCGAGCTCACCGAGGAGCTCATCGGCTGGGGAGTCCTGGACCCCGAGGCACGTCGCGCCGTCGAGTCCTTCTGACCGTCTGACCGGTCGTGGGTGCGCCGGAACCGGCGTGCCCACCCCGCCCCGAAAAATCTTGCTCTCAGCAGAACGTTAGCTGCATTCCGCCCCGGCCCACGGCCACTGTGGTAGGAAAAGGCAAACATTCGATTGGCGAGATACGGTGGACATGACTTCGGGAGATGATCGGCTCGATCACTCTCGACCGCGCTCAAAAAGCCGTCTCGACTCGGTCATGGTGTCGCTGGGATCGACCAAGACGCGCACCTTCCTGCGGTTGCTGGCGTCGATCGGCACCACCGGGACCCAGGACACCCTGAAGCTGCTGCCGTTCGTCGTCATGGCCGTGGTGGCCGTGATCGACTTCGGCTCGGGTCCCACGTCCGGCCTCCTCCCGCTGCTCGCCCTGGGCCCGGCCTTCGCCAGTGTGGCCTGCGGCCTGGCCCGCACCACCGTGATCGGCGTCGTCGCCCTGGTGCTGTGCGTCGCGCTCGGCCTCTACAACGACATCCTCTGGACACCGCGTACCAACATCACCATGTTCGCCATCCTCGGCGTCACCGTGGCCAGCGTGCTGGCCAGCGCCGGGCGGCTGCGCCACGAACGCCAGCTCGCCGACGTGCGCTCGGTGGCCGAGGCCGCCCAGCGGGTGCTGCTGCGCCCTGTGCCCCGCCGCGCCGGTCCCGGCATAGGCGTGGCCGTCTCGTACACCTCCGCCACGGCCGAGGCCAGGATCGGCGGTGACCTGTACGAGGTCGTCACCACCCCGCACGGGGTCCGGATCATCGTGGGAGACGTGCAGGGCAAGGGCCTGGAGGCGGTGGAGACCGCGGCCGTGGTGCTCGGCGCCTTCCGGGAGGCGGCCCACGACGAGAAGAAGCTACAGGGCGTCGTGGCACGGCTGGAGAAGGCACTGACCCGCGAGTTGTCCGGCGAGCAGTTCGTGACCGCCGTGCTGGCCGAGATCCGTGGCGGTTCCACCATCGCCGTCATCAACTGCGGCCACCCCCCGCCCATGGTGCTGGACGCCGAGGGCACGATCTGGTTCGCCGACCCGCCGGATGAGGCCCTGCCGCTGGGCATGAGCGCACTACAGGCCAGCAAGCCGCAGCCGCACCACATCCCCTTCGAGCCGGGAGACCAGGTCCTCTTCTACACCGATGGGGTCATCGAGGCGCGCAACGGGTTCGGCGAGTTCTACCCGCTGCCGGAGCGGGCGCACCTGCTGGACGGCGAGGACGACCCTCAGGGGTCGCTGGACGCGCTCCGCGCGGACCTGCTCCAGCACGTGGGCAGACCGCTGGGCGACGACGCCGCCATGCTCCTGCTGCGCCACCGCGCCGTCCAGGAGAACTCCTCGGCGGCGTAGACCGCCGCGGGCCCTGCCCGCCGAGGCCCGCCGGACGGCGCCCCCCGCGTCGTCGACGGTCACCGCGACACCGTCCGGCCGACCCTCGCCAGGACGGAGAGGGACCCTAGCCCGCCAGGGGGACGTGGCCGGGGAGCACGGGTTGCGCCGGCACCCCGAGCAGGTTCTCGACCTCGGCGACGAAGCGCTCCGCCTCGGAGATGAGCTCCTCGGCGTCTCGCGACGACACCGTGCGGGTCAGCCCCGCCTCGGCGGCGGCCCGCTTGGCCGCGCTCGTCTCGAAGTAGGGCGCCCACTCGGCCAGCCGGGGCTCGGCCTCGGGGAGCAGCTCCCAGGCGCTGCGCAGCCTGCGCCTGCGGCCCTGCATGGGACGGGGGCGCGCGGCCAGGACCGCGGCGGCCGCCCTGAGCGCCGCGAGGTGGGCCGCGACATAACGAGCGGCGGAGGTCCGGGCGGCGGCGGCCTCTTCGAGACAGTCGCGCGCGTCTGTGAGGTGCGCCCGCACCGTGGGGGAGAGTCGGGGCCCACCGGAATCGCCGAGCCGAGGGGTCATGTGCGTCAGCCTCCTTGGTCGCAAGCGGCTCCCGGCGTTTTCACCGGCGGTGTCAACATTCGCAGACCCCACCGACAAATCCACCGGGTGGCCGGACGAGGAGCTTCCCCTCTCCCCGTCCGCCCCGGCCTGGGCCCGATCGTCTCCTCCGACGACGTGGATCCGGCCGACCACCCTGGACACGGGTTACGAGACCCGCGTCATTACATCGAACATAAATTCGACCACTAATACTGTCAAGTAAAACAGCGAACAAAAGTTCGATCTTCCGATATGACAGACATGACGGAGGCCCCGGGAGATCTCCGTCTCCCGGGGCCTCCGCTCGCCGAGCGCCGATCCGCCCGCCGGTTCGCCCGATCCGCCGCGCTACCGGGCGAACCTGCCCCGGACGTGCACCGGAACCCCGGTGCCGAGCAGACCGGGAAGGACCTCCGCCACGTGCATCGGCAACCGGACACAGCCGTGGGAGGCGGGTGCCAGCGGCACCGACAGCGCGCCGTGGAAGGCGATACCGCCGTTGAAGAAGATCGGGTTGTAGAGCTGGCCCAGGTAGGACTTGTGCCAGCCGTCCCTGCGCCAGGTGGTCTTGTAGTCGCCCGTCGGCGTGCGGGCGTCGCCGCAGAACCGCTGGGTCTTCCCTTCCCAGGTGGCCGTCTCGCAGTAGGCGATCCCACTGCCCGAGGAGGTGTGGCTGATCAGCCGCACCGCACCGTTGACGTAGAGGACCATCACCTGGGTGGCGAGGTTCACCTCCACCCGGGTCGGCTTACCCCCGGGGACGAGCACCTTCGGCGCCAACGGACTCTCCAGGGCCTGCCAGGTCCTGCGCGCCACCGTGCTGGTCGGCGAGATGCCGTTGACCTTCTGGAAGGCCCAGATCGCGGTCAGGGTCGCACCGCCGTAGCGGCCGTCGATCCTGCCCGGGGCGTAGCCGAGCTCGGCCAGCCTTTCCTGGAGCGCCTTCACCGGGGCGCCCTTCGCGCCGAGCCTGAGCGTCTTGCCCGGTGCGACGAACCGGGACGCCTCGGTCCTCGTCGCGACGGTCGGCGCGGCCGAGACCGCGGCCTGGGCCTCGGCGACGCCCGCGGAAAGGGTGACGCCCACGGAAGAGAGGAGCACGGCCCCCGCCGTCATCAGCGCGGCCGCTCCCAGCCGCTGTCCAACCCCCACTTTCCATCAACTCCTCATATCACTATGGATCAGGTCAAGGGACCATAGCGCACGGGTTCCCCGTGCAAGTGACCGGTTATGAAGCGGAAATCAACGGTCAACCCGTTTAGAGTGGCCAGGTGCCAGAAAAGTTGCATCCGAACGTTGAGAAAGTCGCCGCCGTGCTCCGTGAGCACGCCGTCCCCGGCGAGATCGTCACCTTCGCCGAGGCCACCCCGACCGCCGCCAGCGCCGCCGCGCAGCTCGGCTGCGAGGTCGGCGCCATCGCCAACAGCCTGATATTCGACGCCGACGGCGAGCCGCTCCTGGTTCTGACCAGCGGAGCCCACCGGGTCGACACCGACCTGATCGCCAGGACGGCCGGTGTGGCGAAGGTGAAGCGCGCCGACCCCGCCTTCGTGCGGGCGGCCACCGGTCAGGTCATCGGCGGCGTCGCCCCGGTCGGCCACCCCGCCCCGGTCAGGACGCTGGTCGACACCTGGCTGGGCAAGTACGACGTCGTCTGGGCCGCCGCCGGCCACCCGCACACCGTCTTCCCGACCTCCTTCGACGAGCTCGTCCGCATCACCGGCGGAGTCCCCGTCGAGGTCGAGTGACCGCGATCCGGCGATGACCCGCGTCATGTCCTCCCTGCTAGGGTGCGACGCGTGATCGGACTGCGACGGATCGGCCCCGACGAGTTCACGCTCCGGTTGGACGCGGTCCTTGACGTCTACACCGAGGCGATGAACCCGCCCGCCGACCAGATCGCCGGCCGCAAGGCGATCATGGGGAACCACGCCACCAACCCCGCCTTCACCTGCCTGTTCGCCGAGCTCTCCGACGGCACCCCGGTAGGCATCGCCTACGGTTTCCACGGAGTCTCCGGCCAGTGGTGGCACGACGTGGTCCGGCGGGCCCTCGCAGAGAAGCACGGCGAGGGCAGCGCCCGCGGCTGGCTGGGCGACGCGCTGGAGCTCGCCGAGATCCACGTCCGCCCCGACTACCAGGGCAAGGGCATCGGACGGTCAATGATCATGGGAATATGCGCGGGCCGCCTGGAGCGCACCGCCGTGCTGTCCACCCGTGACCGGCCCACCGCGGCCCGGCACCTCTACCGGAGCCTCGGCTTCGCGGACCTGCTCACGCAGTTCGTCTTCCCCGGCGGGCACGAGCGCTACGCGATCCTCGGGGCGGTCCTCCCGCTGGACGGCTGAGCCGCCCAGCGGGAGACTTCCCGCTCAGCCCCCCAGCGAAGGGGCCTTCGGCGTGTGGTCAAGCGCCTGGAAGACCTCGCGGGTCGCGCTGGAGCGGTTGAAGGTGATGAAGTGGATGCCGGGCGCGCCCTCGTCGAGCAGGGTCTGGCAGAGCTCGGCGGCGAGCTCGATGCCCAGGCTGCGCACGGCGGCCGGGTCGTCGGCGACGGCCGCGAACCTCTCGGCCACCTCGGGCGGGAACGGCGCGCCGGAGAGCTGCTCCGACCTGGCTATGGTGCTCATCTGCGTGACGGGCATGATGCCCGGGATGATCGGTGTGTCACAGCCGCTGGCCGCCACCCGGTCACGGAGCCGCAGGTAGTCGTCCGCGCGGAAGAACATCTGGGTGATCGCGTAGTCGGCGCCCGCCCGGCACTTGCGTACGAAGTACTCGGTGTCGGACTCGATCGAGCGCGACCTGGGGTGCTTGTAGGGGAAGGCGGCCACGCCCACGCAGAAGTCGCCGGACTGGCGGATGAGCCTGACCAGCTCCTCGGCGTACAGGACGCCCTCGGGGTGGCGCACCCACTCGCCCGTCACGTCGCCCGGCGGGTCGCCCCGCACGGCGAGGATGTTGCGAACGCCCGCCCCGGCGAACCGGCCGACCAGGTGGCGCAGCTCGCGGATGGAGTGGTTGACGGCCGTGAAGTGGGCGACCGGGGTCAGTGTGGTCTCGTGGGCGATCCGCTCGACGATGTCGACGGTGCGGTCGCGGGTGCTGCCTCCGGCACCGTAGGTGACGGAGACGAAGGTGGGTTGCAGCGCCTCCAGCTCGCGGACGGCACGCCAGAGCTGGCGCGCTCCCTCATCGGTCTTCGGGGGGGAGAACTCGAAGGAGAACGAGTGGGCACCGGCGGCGAGGAGTTCGCGGACGGTGGCGACACGATCTGGAAGAACGGACGGGCGACCCAGAGCCATGGGGCAAGGATACCGACCCGGCCGCTCGGATGCCCGATCAGATCGCGGCCGCCCACGGAGTGACCTTCACGCGGAACAACCGTTCTCCTAGATCGAAATATCCCCTTAGACCGTTAATCTCATTACTTGACCTCATCCCGGCGCCGAAGCCGGAGGATCCCAACTTTCATAGATTGGGTTTCCTGCCTCATGACCAGTCGCGCGAAACCCGGAGGTGTCGTGTCTCGCACCGGCCCCGCAACCGTTCCGCCTCTCCACCGCCCCGGCGGGCAGGCTCGTGCCGGCCATGCGTACGGTGGTCGGGGGGTCATCACCGCCGGACACGGTGCCGGGGCGTGCGGCACCGTACCGCGTTTCCTCCCCAGAGCTGAAGCCCAGGGTTTCCATACCGGAGGTATTCGATGATCACTTCTGCAACCGCGCTGGACATGATCCGGTCCGAGGTCGACCATGCTCTCCGGCGGTTCGTCGAACAGCAGCGTCCGCAGGTCAGCGCTCCAGAGCTGGCCCCTCTTGTCTCCGCGGCCGAAGACTTCCTCTCGGGCGGCAAGCGGCTGCGCCCCGCCTTCTGCTACTGGGGCTGGCACGGTGCGGGCGGGGGCGACGACCCCGCGCTCTTCGCCGCGGCCGCCTCCCTTGAGCTGCTCCAGGCGAGCGCCCTGGTGCACGATGACGTGATGGACGCCAGCGACCTGCGCCGGGGCATGCCCTCGGCGCACCGCAGGTTCGAGGAACTGCACAGAAAGGCGGGCTGGCACGGCTCCGCCGAGCAGTTCGGCGAGGGTGCGGCCATTCTGCTGGGCAACCTGATGCTCATCTGGTCCGGTGAGATGTGGCGCAACAGCGGCCTGCCGGCCGCCTCGCTGGCGGCGGCGCAGAAGGTGCACGACGACATGCGCACCGAGCTGATGTGCGGCCAGTATCTCGACCTGCTGGAGCAGGCGCACGGCGAGGGCACCTTCGACAGCGCGCTGCGGGTCGCCCTCTTCAAGAGCGGCAAGTACTCCGTGGAGCAGCCGCTCCGGCTCGGGCTGGTACTGGCCGCCCAGGGCAGGGAACCCTGGATCGACCGGCTCTGCGAGGAGTACGGACGGTCCGTGGGCATCGCCTTCCAGCTTCGCGACGACATCCTCGGCGTGTTCGGCGACCCGGGCGAGACCGGCAAACCGGCGGGCGACGATCTCCGCGAGGGCAAGCGGACGATGCTCATCGCCCGCACGCTCGCCGCCGCCTCGGCCTCCCAGGCACAGGTGGTACGCGCCACGCTCGGCGACCCGGACCTGGACGAGGCCGGAGTGGACCGGCTGCGCCGGATCATCGAGGAGACGGGGGCTCTCGTGGCGTGCGAGGACCTGATCAAGGGGTACCTGGAGAACGCCCTCGGTTCGCTGGAGGGCGCCCCGATCCGGCCCGACGCCCGGGAGGCCCTGGCCGACCTCGCGGTGGCCGCCACCTCCCGGAGCACCTGAACCGCGCGTCCGGGCCACGCACCCGAACCGCGCGCCTGATCCGTGCACCGGGCCGGTGCCCTCGGCGTCCCGTCCGCCCAGCCGGAGGCACGCTCCCGCCGGGCGGAAGGACCTCAGGCGGAGGCCGCCAGCCTCCGCCTGAACTCCTCCGCCGCCGCCTTGGGATCGTCGGCCTCGGTGATCGCCCGCACCACCACGACCCGGCGCACCCCGTGGGAGACGACCTCGTCCAGGTTGGTGAGGTCGATGCCGCCGATGCCGAACCAGGGCCGCTCGGTCTCCAGGGCCGCGGCATGCCTGAGCAGGCCGGGGCCCGGAGCGTGCCTGCCGGGCTTGGTGGGCGTCGGCCAGATCGGGCCACAGCAGAAGTAGTCGACGCCGGGCTCGACCGCCGCGGCGGACGCCTCCTCGGGGGCGTGAGTGGAACGCCCGATGAGGATGTCGTCGCCGAGCATGTCGCGCACGATCGGCACCGGCAGATCACCCTGGCCGAGGTGGAGCACGTCGGGGCGGATCGCGTAGGCGATGTCGGCCCTGTCGTTCACGGCCAGGAGCTTGCCGTGCCGGTCGCAGGCCTCGCGGAAGACGGCGAGGAGGTCGAGCTCCTCGCGCGCCTCAAGACCCTTCTCGCGTAGCTGCACGATGTCGACCCCGCCCGCCAGGGCGGCGTCGAGGAAGTCCGCGAGATCTCCCCGGTCGCGCCGTCCGTCGGTGCACAGATACAGACGGGCGTCAGAAACCGAGGGCCTGGGCACGTCTCTTCACTTCCGTGTGGCGGCCCGCCACGATCGCGTCGACCGGCGAGCCCGGCAGCGTGTCGTCGGGGGTGAAAAGCCAGCGGAGCGACTCGACGTCGTCGTATCCGGCGTCGAGGAGCACCGTGAGAGTGCCCGGCAGCCCCTTGACGACGTCCCCGCCGGCGAGGAAGGCCGCGGGGACCTGTGGCTCGCCACCGCCCCTGCGCACTCCGATGAGCTTGCGGTCCTTGAGAAGTTGCTTGGCGCGACCGGCGCTCAGGTTGAGCCTTCTGGCAACCTCGGTCAGGGTGAGCCACTCGCCCACCAACTGGTCGGTCTCCCGGTCGATCTGCGCAACAGAAAGCGTCACGAATCCACCACTACCACATCGAGCCCTTCGCCAAACACCTGGCGGCGAGGTTACGCCACCGTACAGTCGCGCAACGCTATCGCAGGGTCGGCGAGGCGATTGACGTCGAGGCGCCGTCCGCCCTCGATGAGGCGGCGCCCCTGGACGAGGTCGCGGGGGCGGTTGACCGAGAGGACCGCGGCGAGCCGGTCGTCCTCGGTCACCCAGCACACCGCCCACCTGGTGTTTCCCTCGGCCTCCGGGTCGCCGCGCCGGATCAGGCGGGCGCCGTCGTGGTACCCGGCGTACTGGACCATGTGGCCGAACTGCTCGGACCAGAAGTAGGGGACCGGGTCGTAGACGGCGACGTCGCCGACGAGCGTGGCCGCGGCCACGTCCGGGGCGCCCAGGGCGGTGTCCCAGTGCTCGACGCGGAGGCGCACCCCGTAGCGGCGCGACCACCAGGCCGCGCAGTCGCCCACGGCGACCACTCCGGGCAGCGAGGTGCGCAGGTGCTCGTCGGTGACCACGCCGTTGTCGAGCCGGACGCCGGAGCCGGCCAGCCACTCGGTCGCGGGCCGCACGCCGACGCCCGTGACGACCACGTCGGCCTCGACCGCGGAGCCGTCGGCCAGGGTGAGTCCCCCCTGGTCGACCGAGGCGACCATGGTGCCCAGACGGAGGTCGACGCCGGCCTCCGCGTACCAGGCGGCGGTGTACGCGCCGACCTGGCCGAGCGCGGCGGACAGCGGGACGTCGGCCGCCTCGATCACGGTCACGGCGCATCCCGCCCTGCGGGCGGCGGTGGCCACCTCGGCGCCGATCCAGCCCGCGCCGATCACGGCGACCCTCGTCCCCCTGCCGAGCAGGGAACGCAGCCGGAGCGCGTCGTCGATGGTGCGCACCACGTGCTGCGGGCCGTCCCCGCGCAGCCGGATCGGACGCGCGCCGGTGGCGATGACCAGGCCCTCGTAGGCCAGCTCGCCCTCGGTGGTCTCGACCACGCCGGGGTGGAGCCCCTTGGCGGAGACGCCCGCGCGGAAGTCGACCTCGAGCGCGTCGAGGTCGGAGTCGACGACGGTGGAGTCGGTCTCGCCGAGCAGCACCCCCTTGGACAGGGGTGGACGGTCGTACGGTCTGTGCCGCTCCTCCCCGATCAGCGTGATCCTGCCGCCGAACCCGCGGGCCCGTAACGCCTCGACGCTGCGTACGCCGGCCAGACCGGCGCCTACCACCACGACATGATTCACACTTCCCGACCATAAGCGTCAGCACCGTACTCCTACCAACGGTCGTTGATAACGAAAACGGTATTTACCTCACATCTGACGCTCTAAGCGTGTTGCCGGACCCCTTAGGGTGGGGGGAAGACGCGCGGGAGCCCGGAACGCACCGGGCTGAGAGGAGGGCCGCGGAGCGACGAAGGACCCGGCGCGAGCCAGGTCCGGAGACGACCGCGAGCGGGCCCTCGACCGCCACGAACCTGATCCGGGTCATGCCGGCGAAGGGAGCGGAGTACACATGGCGGACCATTTCCACCTCCTCGTCGTCGGCGGGGGGGTGATCGGACTGTCGGTGGCCTGGCGTGCCGCCGGCCGGGGACTGAAGGTGGCGGTGGCCGACCCCGCGCCCGCCTCCGGCGCCTCGCACGCGGCGGCGGGCATGCTGGCCCCGGTCAGCGAGGTCACCTACACCGAGGAGCCGCTGCTGCGACTGGGCCTGGCCTCCCTGGAACGCTGGCCCGCCTTCGCCGCCGAACTGGCGGACGCGAGCGGGCACGACCTCGACCACCGCGCCGACGGCACCCTCGACGTCGCCTTCGGCTCGGACGATCTGGCCGCGCTGGACGATCTCGCCGCCTTCGTCGCCAAGCTGGGGTTGTCCGCCGAGCGGCTCACCGGCCGCGAGTGCCGCCGCCTGGAACCCATGCTGGCCCCCGCGGTCCGCGGCGGCATGCTGGCGGGCGGCGACGCCTGGGTGGACCCCAGGAAGGTCACCGGCGCGCTCCTCACCGCCCTGGAGCGGGCGGGCGGCACCCTGGTGCGCGCCCGGGTGGCCGGGCTGCTCACGGCCGCCGGAGCGGTCACCGGGGTGCGGCTGGCGACCGGCGAGAGCGTCGGGGCCGAGCGGGTGGTCCTCGCCGCCGGCGCCTGGTCGGGTTCCCTGCCGGGGATGCCGCCCGAGGCGCTGCCCCCGGTGCGGCCGGTCAAGGGCCAGATCATGCGGCTGCGCTCCCCCGCGCCGATCCTGCGGCGATGCGTGCGCGGGGTCGTGCACGGCTCGAACGTCTACCTGGTGCCGCGCGGCGACGGCGAGGTCGTCCTCGGCGCCACGCAGGAGGAGATGGGCTTCGACACCCGCGTCACCGCCGGCGGGCTGTGGGAGCTGCTGCGCGACGCGCGGGAGCTCGTCCCCGGCGTGACCGAGCTGGAGGTGGCCGAGGTCGTCGCGGGACTGCGCCCCGGCACCCCGGACAACCTGCCGCTGGTCGGTCCCACGATCGTGCCCGGTCTGCACATGGCCACCGGGCACCACCGGGGCGGGGTACTGCTCGCCCCGCTCACCGCCGACCTCTGCTCGGGCGAGAGCGACCCGGAGCTCTCCTCGATCTGCTCACCCCTCCGCTTCCAGGAGCACCCACCGCAGGAGCTGTCATGAACGTGACCATCAACGGCGCCGCGCACGAGCTGCCCGCCGGGGCGACCGTCGCGCAGGCCGTGCAGCGGCTGACCGGCATGCGGAGCGGGGTGGCCGTCGCGGTGAACGACGAGGTCGTCTCGCGCGGCGCCTGGGAGGCCACCGCGCTCGCGGAGGCCGACAGGGTCGAGGTGCTCACCGCGGTTCAGGGAGGATGAGCGGCATGGTGGACGATCTGATCATCGGCGGCGAGAAGTTCTCCTCCCGTCTCATCATGGGCACCGGGGGCGCCCCGTCCCTGGAGATCCTCGATGCGGCGCTCGCCGCCTCGGGGACCGAGCTGACCACCGTCGCGATGCGGCGGCTCGACCCGGCCGCGCGGGGCTCGGTGCTCGACGTGCTGCGCCGGCGCGACATCAGGGTGCTGCCGAACACCGCGGGTTGCTTCACCGCCGGGGAGGCCGTGCTGACCGCCAGGCTGGCCAGGGAGGCGCTGGAGACGAACTGGGTGAAGCTGGAGGTCATCGCCGACGAGCGCACCCTGCTGCCCGACCCCATCGAGACCTTCGACGCCGCCGAGCGGCTGGTCGCCGACGGGTTCGTGGTGCTGCCCTACATCGGCGACGACCCGGTGCTGGCACGCAGGCTGGAACAGGCGGGCTGCGCGGCGGTGATGCCGCTGGGGGCGCCCATCGGTTCCGGCCTCGGCATCCGCAACCCGCACAACATCGAGCTGATCGTGGAGTTCGCGAGCGTGCCGGTGATCCTGGACGCGGGGATCGGCACGGCCAGCGACGCGGCACTGGCCATGGAGCTGGGCTGTGACGCGGTTCTGCTGGCCACCGCGGTCACCCGTGCACAGCGTCCGGAGCTGATGGCGCAGGCCATGCGCTCGGCCGTCGCGGCGGGCCGGGCGGCCCGCCTGGCCGGACGGATACCCCGGCGTCGCTACGCGGAAGCCTCCTCCCCTCTTCATCGATAGAAAACGACCACGTCTCGGCATCGGTTTGGGATTCAGGGACCCTGTCGGCGTCAAATCGCCCGTAAACTCGGCCACGTGGACACGACGCTTACGGACCCCCTGGTCGGGAAACTCCTCGACGGGCGTTACCGCGTCGAGTCCCGGATCGCCCGGGGCGGAATGGCGACCGTCTATCTGGCCCTGGACATCCGGCTCGACCGCACTGTCGCCGTGAAGGTGATGCACCGCTCGCTCGCCGAGGACCCCGCCTTCGTACGGCGGTTCATCGGCGAGGCCAAGTCGGTGGCGAGCCTGTCGCACCCCAACGTGGTGCACGTCTTCGACCAGGGCACGGATGGCGACAACGTCTACCTCTCGATGGAGTACGTGCCGGGCCGGACCCTGCGCGACGTGCTCCGCGACCGTGGCAGGCTGCCCGCCCGCGAGGCACTGGAAGTCATGATCCCGGTGCTCGCCGCGCTGGGCTCCGCCCACCAGTCGGGCCTGGTCCACCGGGACGTCAAGCCGGAGAACGTGCTGCTCGCCGACGACGGCCGGGTCAAGGTGGTGGACTTCGGCCTGGCCCGCGCGATCGAGGCGACCAACCAGACGCGCACCGGTGTCATGATCGGCACCATCGGCTACATGTCCCCCGAGCAGGTCACCTCGGGGGCCGCCGACGCCCGCAGCGACGTCTACGCGGCCGGCATCATGCTGTTCGAGCTCCTGACCGGCCGCCAGCCGTACGAGGGCGACACCCCGATGTCGGTGGCCTACCGGCACGTACACGACACGGTGCCCGTGCCCTCCGCGCTGCTCCCCGGCTCTCCCCCGCTGCTCGACACCCTGGTGGCCAGGGCGACGGCCCGCGATCCCGCGAACCGTCCCGCGGACGCCACCGCGCTGCTGGTCGCCGCCGTCGACGCGCACCGGATGCTGCCCAGGGAGAGCGGTCCGGTGCCGTCCGTCCCCGTCGGGCCGCCGCACGCCCACGAGACCGTCGTGTCCGCACCGCCCGCGCCGGCCAACCACACGCTGATCCAGCCCCGCGTCGAGTTGCCCACCGGCCCGGTGGGCGACCAGCCGGCGCCCGCGCCCACGGCGCGCAGGATGTCCGGCGCCCGCTGGTTCCTGCTCGCGCTGGCCGTGGTCATGGTGATCGCGGTAGGGGTGACCGGCTGGCTGTTCTCGCAGAGCACCACCATCGTGGTGCCCTCCACCCTGGTGGGCAAGAACATCACGGTCGCCACCAGCGAGGCCAGGCAGCGCGGCTTCACCGTCGAGGAGGGCGAGGCCGAGCACGACGAGAAGGTGCCCAAGGGCAGCGTGCTCCGCACCGACCCCGTGGCGGGCACCGAGGCCGAGCCGGGGAGCAAGCTGATCCTGATCGCCTCGGCCGGCCCCAAGCGGGTCGCGGTGCCCAACGTGGTGGGCATGACCGAGCCCCAGGCCAGGAGCAGACTGGCGGAGGACTCGCTCGTCGCCGGCAAGGTCAGGAAGCAGGCCAGCGACACCGTGCCGCGCGGCCAGGTGATGCGGACCGTGCCGGCCGTGGGAAACCCGGTCAAGGAGGGCAGCAAGGTCGACCTGGTCATCAGCGCGGGCCTGCTCATGCCGGACGTCCTGGGCATGCCCCGCGACCAGGCGGACGGGGTGCTGCGCGGGGCGGGATTCGTTCCCGAGTTCGTCGAGCAGACCGACGCCGCCCAGCCGTGCACGGTCATCGCCCAGGATCCCCGGCCCAAGGCCGAGACCGACAAGGGCGCCGTGGTCCGGCTGACCCTTTCGCAGTGCGCCAGCGAGTGGCACTGGCCCTGGGAGAACAACGGCGAGCAGCCTCCCGGCGACGGCGGCAACGTCGTGCAGATCCCGAACATCATGTTCAAGGACTTCAGGGCGGCGCGCGACGAACTGCGCGCCGCGGGGGTCACGGTGAAGCTGAGGCGGACCCTGGGCAAGGGCAGGGTGCTGGCCCAGATCCCGCCGGGCGGCCAGACCGTCCCGGTCGGCACCGAGGTCACCATCTGGTACTGACGGCCGGGCGGGTCCGGTACCCGCGCCGGGGCGGACCTCCGCGCGCTCAGCCTTCGGTCAGGAAACCGTGCAGGCGGATCCTGGCGAGACCGCCGTCGGGGTGGATGTCCACCCTGGCGTACGCGGCCTCGGGCGCGTCGGTGACGCGGAAGCGGTGCCGGGTGTCGGGCAGCAGGCGGGTCCTGGGCAGCAGCGGGAACCAGGTGACGCCGTCCGCGCTGCCGGCGACGGAGACCTCGGCGGGAGCGTTGAACACCAGGTTGGTGGTGTCGATCTCGGCGAGCCTGACGATCCCGGGCCCCGCCAGGCGGATGACCAGCCAGTCGTTGCCGCCGTCGCGGCGGCGGGCGGTCTCCCAACCCTCGGCCTGGTGGCGGGCGAGGCCCGGGGAGATGGCGTTGTTGGGCGAGGAGTAGAACTCGTCGGAGCAGGCGGTGACGAGCGCGCCGTTCTCCAGTGCGGCCAGGTCCAGGCCGAGTCCCTCGTACACCGACAGGTCGGGCCTGACCTCGCCGTGCACCCGCAGCCTGGCGATGCCCCCGTCGGGGAACATGTTCAGCCGCACGTGGGTGTGGCGGCGCTCTCCGGACACCTCGAAGAAGTGCTCGGCGTCCCCCTTGAGGTCGCTCATGGGAACGATCTCCACCCAGTCTGCCGCCTCCAGCTCGGCGACCGTCGGATGGCCCTCGGCCTCGCACGCCTCGACGGAGGCGTGCGGCGGGTAGTTTCCCTTGAACCAGGCGGTGTCGATCACGACACCCCGAATCACCCCGGGCATGCCGAGTCTGACCAGGGCCCAGTCGTGGCCGGGCTCGCGCCGCCTGCGGGTCTCCCAGCCGTCGTAGACCTGGCCCTTGGCGCCGAAGGTGTGCGGGCGGAAGCCGGGGCGCCCCGGCCTGATGAGGCTCTCCTTCTCCGCGAAGGACTCGTCGTTGGCCGCGATCACCGAGCCACCGAGGGCACGCAGGGCGAGGTCGGGCAGTGCGGTGAACTCGATCAAGAAGAGAACCTTTCTCGCGAGGGGCGGAGTCCCGGCCGTGGGAGCGCTAAAGCAGGACGCCGCCGAAGTCCTTCCCCACGGCCCGGCCGCGCAGCCAGGTCGTGCGGACCACGCCCGTGAGCGTCCTGCCGTGATAGGGCGTGACCGGGTTCCTGTGGTGCAGCCTGGCGACGTCCACGGTGTGCACGGCGTCGGCGTCGAAGGCGACCAGGTCCGCGTCGGCGCCCTCGACGATGGCGCCCTTGCCGCGCAGCCCGGCCAGTTCGGCCGGGCGGGTGGCCATCCAGCGCACGACGTCGCCCAGACCGTGCCCGCGCCGCGCCGCCTCGGTCCAGACCGCGGTCAGGCCGAGCTGCAGGGAGGAGATACCGCCCCAGGCGGCGGCGAAGTCGGGCACCTTCAGGTCGGGGGTGGAGGGCGAGTGGTCGGAGACGACACAGCCGAGCACCCCGTCGGCGAGCCCGCGCCAGAGCTCGTCGCGGTTGGCCGCGGCACGGATCGGCGGGCAGCACTTGAACTGGGTGGCGCCCTCGGGCACCTCCTCCGCCACCAGCGTGAGGTAGTGCGGGCAGGTCTCCGCGGTGAGCCTGATCCCCTGCCGCCTGGCCCTGGCCAGCGGTTCCAGGCAGAGCGCGGACGACACGTGCAGGATGTGCGCCCGCACCCCGGTCTCCGCGGCCAGCTCGGCGACCCGCTCGACGGCACGGCGCTCGGCCTCCCCCGGGCGGGAGTCGAGGAACTCCGGGTACCGCGGCCCCACCGGGTCCGCGAGCAGCGCGGGGTCCTCGGCGTGCACGACCAGCAGGCCGTCAAAGGAGGCGATCTCCACCATGGCCGCCCGCAGCCCGTCCGTGTCCAGCGGCGGGAACTCCTCCACTCCCGACGGGGACAGGAAGCACTTGAACCCGCGCACCCCCGCCTCGTGCAGCGCCCTCAGGTCCGCGACGTTGCCGGGGATCGCGCCGCCCCAGAAGGCGACGTCCACCGCGCACCGCCCGTCCGCGGCGCTCCTCTTCACCGCCAGGGCGTCCGCGTTCACGGTCGGCGGCAGCGAGTTGAGCGGCATGTCCACGATGGTGGTCACCCCACCCGCCGCGGCGGCCCGGGTGGCGGAGGCGAATCCCTCCCAGTGGGTCCTGCCGGGCTCGTTGACGTGCACGTGGGTGTCGACGAGGCCCGGCAGCAGCGCGACGTCGCCGAGGTCGACCTGCTCGGCGGCGTTCGACCGGGCGTCGTGGGCGTGCACCCCGACGATCTTCCCGTCCCTGACCGCGACGGCCGCCGGCCCCTCCTTCCCGGGCAGCACGGCCCGGCGGGAGCGGATGAGCAGATCCGGCACGTCCTCAGCCCTCGCACTCATCGGCTCTCCGTTCCTGCCTGCTTCTCGCCGCGGCACGCGCCGGTCCGAGCGCCCGTACCCGGTGTTCCCTTCCCGCTCCCGCGGCCCTCTTTCCCGCCGCGCCCGGACGTCGCCGGAGCGGTGCTCAAAGGTGCCTCTCGGCGACCGTGCGCGCGAGCCGTTCGATCAGCGGGCCCGGCTGCGACATGCACACGGCCGGATCGGGCTCGATGTCGGTGAGCGCGTAGGCGGCCGTGATGCCCGCCGCGCTCAGCTCCTCGTCGCCGAGAGCCCGGCGCCCGCAGACCACGACGACGGGGACCCCCGCCTTGGCCGCGGCGCTCGCGACCCCCGCCGGCGCCTTGCCGCGCAGCGTCTGCTCGTCGAGCGAACCCTCACCGGTGACGACGAGGCGCGCGCCCTCCAGGCTGTCGTGGAATCCGAGCAGGTCGAGGAGGTACTCGATGCCGGGCCGGAACTCGGCGGCCAGGAAGGCCAGCGCGGCGAATCCCACTCCCCCGGCGGCGCCGGCGCCCGGCTGCCCGGCCACGCCCATCGAACGGACGACGCCGTCGTGCTCGGCGGCCCCGACCAGGCCGTGGGTGTGCGCGGCGACGGCGGCCAGCCGGGCGAGGGCGGCGTCGAGCAGCCTCACCTCGTCGGGGCTCGCGCCCTTCTGCGGCCCGTACACGGCGGCGGCTCCGTGCGGACCGAGCAGCGGATTGTCCACGTCGCCCGCGACGACGAACTCGACATCATCAATCTTGATAAGGCCGGATTTATCGATTTTTGCCAGGTCGCCGAGGGCGGCTCCGCCGAACGGGAGCTCCCGCCCGTCGGCGTCCAGGAAGCGGACGCCGAGCGCCCGCATCATGCCCGCGCCCCCGTCGGTGCAGGCGCTGCCGCCGAGACCGAGCACGATCCGCCGGGCCCCGCGCCGTACGGCGTGGGCGATCAGCTCGCCGGTGCCGTGGCTGGTCGCGGTGAGAGGTGCCGTCTCGACGCCCTCGTGCGCGAGCGAGCCCGCCGCCGAGGTTGCCGGCCCCGAGGCGGCCGGCAACCGCCGCAGCCCTGACGCCTCGGCCAGCTCGACGACCGCGGTGGCCACGTCTCCTTCCCCGAGGGCGTCGCGCCAGGCGTAGGAGGCGAGTACCGGCTCACCGACGGGGCCGGTGACCTCGACCTCGACCCGGGTGAACCCGCAGGCCACGACCGCGTCCACGGTGCCGTCACCGCCGTCGGCCACCGGCAGCGCGACCGTGGCGACGCCGGGCCCGAGACCCGCGGCGATCCGCGCGGCGACCTCGGCACCGGTCAGCGAGCCCTTGAACTTGTCCGGGGCGATAACGACATGTCCCGACGACTCAGACAACCCTGCTCCCCAATGGCGGATGGGCGGCACGCGCCACCCGCCCGTGCGAGCCGGTGGGGAGCGGATGCCTGACCCCGGTGAAACGGAGCACAATCATCACATCCACCGCCGGGCGTCCCCGACACCCGGTCCTCATCCGCCGACCTCCTGGCCCGCGGTGAAGCCCTGCTCGGCTGCCAGCCGCATGAGGCGGCGATGGGCCTCGCCACCGGCGCGGCCGAGTTCGTCCTGGGCGACGGTGCGCAGCTCGTCGTCCTCGACGACGGTCTCACCGCCCACCAGCAGCCGGGCCAGCGGTGGCTGCCGGGTGCCGAAGACCAGGGCGCAGACCGGGTCGGCGACCGCGGAGGCGAAGGCCCCGGTGCGCCAGAGGGCGATGTCGGCGAGTTTTCCCACCTCCAGCGAGCCGAGCTCCTCCTGCCGGCCCAGGTTCCTCGCCCCGCCCAGGGTGGCGATCTCCAGGGCCTGACGGGCGGTGAGCGCGGTGGGCCCGTACCTGGCCCGCTGGAACAGCAGGGCCTGGCGCATCTCGCCGGATAGCGAGGTGAGCTCGGCCGAGGCGCTGCCGTCCACCCCCAGGCCGACGTTCGCGCCCCTGCGCAGCATCTCGGAGACGCGGGCGATGCCGGCGCCGAGGCGGCCGTTGGAGCTCGGGCAGTGCGCGGAGCCGGTACCGGTCTGGGCGAAGACGTCGATGTCGCCGTCGCTCAGGTGGACGGCGTGGGCGAACCACACGTCCGGGCCGAGCCAGCCGAGCTTCTCCATGTAGTCGACCGGGCGCTGCCCGACCTGCCGCAGGCAGTGCTCCTCCTCGTCGAGGGTCTCGGCGAGGTGCGTGTGCAGCCGTACCCCCTTGGACCTGGCCAGCGCGGCGGCCTCGGTCATCAGGTCGGCGCTGACGGAGAACGGCGAGCAGGGGGCGACCGCGATGCGGAGCCTGGAGGAGAAGGACGGGTCGTGGTAGGTGTCGACGGCCTCGGCCGTGGCTTCGAGGATCTCGTCGAGCCGTTCGACCACCACGTCCGGCGGCAGGCCGCCCTGCGACCTCCCCCGGTCCATCGAGCCCCGGGCGGGGTGGAAGCGGAGCCCGACCTCCCGGGCCGCCTCGATCTCCGCGGCGAACAGATCCCCGCGCCCCTTCGGGAAGATGTAGTGGTGGTCGCTGGAGGTGGTGCAGCCGGACAGGGCCAGATAGCCCAGCCCCGCGCCCGCCGCGCCCTTCACCACCTCGGCGTCCATGGCGGCCCACACCTGGTAGAGCGCCGTCAGCCACTCGAACAGGGTGGCGTCCTGGGCGAGCCCCTGGGAGGCCCACTGGTAGAGGTGGTGGTGGGTGTTGACCAGGCCGGGAGTGGCCAGGCAGCCGGTGCCGTCGATCCTGACCGCACCGGGTGCGGCCGGGGCGGGGCCCGCGCCGAGGGCCACGATCCGGTCACCCTCGACGTGGATGTGCCCCGCGGGGATCTCCGGGCCCACGACCGGGGCGATATGCACGTTCTCGATCAGGACGGCGCTCAACGAGACCCCTTCCCCTCGCCGCGCGGCCCCGAACCCGCACCGGCCTTGCGGGCCGCGGCGAGGCGTACCGCGTCGAGGATCTTCTCGTAGCCGGTGCACCGGCACAGGTTGCCCGCCAGGGCCTCGCGGATCTCGGCGTCGGACGGGCGCGGGATCCGCTCGATCAGGTCGTGGGCCTGGACGACGAGGCCGGGGGTGCAGAAACCGCACTGGACGGCTCCGCATTCGACGAACGCCTCCTGGACCTCATCGAGCCGGTCGCCGTCGGCGAGTCCCTCGACGGTGCGGACCACGCGGCCCTCGGCCTGCCCCGCCGCGACCAGGCACGCGCAGACGGGCACCCCGTCGAGGTAGACGGTGCAGGAGCCGCACTCGCCCTGCTCGCACGCGTTCTTGGAACCCGGCAGGCCCACTCGTTCGCGCAGGACGTACAGGAGGCTCTCGCCCTCCCAGACGTCGTCGGCGCTCTCGCTGCGGCCGTTGACCGTGAAGGTGACGCGCATCAGCCTGCCCTCCTCTCGAAGCGCCCGGAGCGCAGCTCGTTCCACGCCCAGGTCAGGGTGCGCCGCGCCATCACCGCGATGGCGTGGCGCCGGTAGTCGGCGGTGCCGCGCACGTCGTCGATAGGCGAGGCGGCCTCGGCGGCCAGCTCACCGAAGCGCCCGAGCAGCGCGGGGTCGAGCCGGGCCTCCCAGTCGAGTTCGGCGGCCAGGAACTCCTCGGCCGCGACGGCGCGCCGGGGAGTCGGGGCGGCCGAGCCGATGCCGGTGCCGACCCGGCGCTCCGCGGGACGGAGCGCGATCGCGAACGAGCAGACCGCGATCACCATGGCGTTGCGGGTACCGACCTTGGAGAAGTACTGCGGGCCGCTCGCGGGGCTCATCCAGAACGCCCTGATCAGCTCGTCGGGTTCCAGCGTGTTGCGCTTGACCCCGAGGTAGAAGGCCGCGGCCGGGATCATCCGCACGCCCCGGGCGGCGGAGGCGACCTCGATGACCGCGTCCCCCGCGAGCAGCGGCGGATGACTGTCCCCCGCGGGCGAGGCCGCGCCGAGATTGCCCCCCACCGTGCCCCGGTTGCGGATCTGCGGCGAGCCGACGGTGCGGGAGGCCTGGGCCAGACCCGGCAGCCGGTCGCCCAGCTCGGCGATCAGCCGGGCGTACGACACGCCCGCACCGACCCTGAGCCTGCCGTCCGCCTCCTCGCTCCAGGTCGCGAGCTCGGCGATCCGGTTCAGGTCGAGCAGCCCGGCGGGCCTTCGCACGTCGAAGTTGAGCTCGACCATCATGTCGGTGCCGCCCTGTATGGGGGCCACCTCCGGCCGGTCCGCCTTGGCGGCCAGCGCCTCCGCCCAGGTGGCGGGTCGCAGGAAATCCATGGTCATCACTCCCAGGCGAAGCGTGCGTCGGGGGTGTCGTCGCGGAGCACACTGCCCTCGATCAGCCCGTAGGGACGGTCGGCGGCGTAGAACACCTCATTGGGGTTGTCCAGCCCGAAGGGGGTGAGGTCCACCAGGAAGTGGTGCTTGTTCGGCATCGCCAGGCGCACCTCGCAGACCTCCTTCCGGGTGTTCAGCACCCGCTCGCCCATCGCGTAGAGCGTCTGCTGCAGCGACAGGCTGTAGGTCTCGGCGAACGCGCCGAGCAGGCAGCGGCGCACCTCGTCGTAGGACTCCCCGTACGGGGACACTCCCGGCAGGTGCCGCCAGCGGGCCGAGACCTCGGTGGCCAGGACACGGTCCCCGGTGGGTTTCAGGGTGGTGTACTCGTCCTGGACGAAACCGGAGAACTCCGACCCCGTCGAGTTGAGCACCACCAGGTCCTTCAGCCCGGAGACCACGGTGGTGGTGCCGTCCCGGTCGTGGTGGACGACGCAGGTGCGCGTCTCCCCGCCGGAGCGAACGAAGGAGTGCCGCCCGCCCTCGGCTCCCGAGGCTCCCGGGATCCGGTCCCAGAAGTACTCCTCGATCTCCACCCGGGCGTGGTGGACCGTGGGCTGGGAGTCCACGTAGTGACGGGCCAGCAGGATCGCGAAGTCCTCGATCTGGGCGACACCGTGCTTCCTGGCGAAGGCGTACACGGTGTTCTTCTGCGTGTCGGTCGGCAGGACCGCGGCGTTGTCGCCGGTGAGGTGGACCGCCTCCATGTCACCGGAGAGCGCCGAGCCGACGGTGACGTCCTTGATGTGGTGGACGTCACCGTCCCTGACGACACGGACCAGGCGGGTCTCCGCCTTGCCGTAGCGGTTGGGTCCGAGAACGACGGGCATGCTAGCTCCCTCGATACGTCGAGTAGGCGAACGGGCTGAGCAGCAGGGGCACGTGGTGGCGCTCCCCCGGGTCCGCCACCGTGAAGTCGATCGAGACCCGCGGGTAGAAGGCGTCCACCGCGCGGGCGGCGAAGTACTCCCCGGTCTCGAAGACCAGCCGGTGGACGCCGGCCCCGCACGTCCATCCCGCGATCCGCCCGTCGGCGTCGGTGACGCCCTCGGCGAGCACTTCGCCGTCCCGTTCCAGGCGTACGGTGACACCCGCCGCCGGTCTGCCCAGGGCGGCGTCGAGCACATGCGTGGACAGACTCATACTGGACCTTCCGCAAGTGTGGGTTCGGGGAGCGCGGAGTTCATGTGGCCGGTCCCGGAGACGAGTGGCCGCTTTCGAGGAGTTTCCCGAGCCGAAGGCGAGTGATCTTCGCGAGCTCGGCCCTGACCACGTTCCGCTCGGTGTCCTCGTCGTTGCCGAGCCGCTCGGTGAGGCGGGCCAGCATCTCCTCGGCCGACAGGCCGGTGGCGCAGATCAGGTAGACGTGGCCGAACCGCCGCTCGTAGGCGCGGTTGCCCTCCGCCAGCCGGTCCAGGACCTCCCGCCCCGCCGCCTCGACCCCCGACTGCTCGCGGCGGGACCAGGCACCCTCCCTCCCGGAACGACCGGCCGCCGGGCCACCCTCGCGGGGCGGCTCGCCGATCCTGGGGTGGGCGGCCAGCGCCTCGTGCACACCAGACCAGTCCAGGCTCCGCACGGTGGCCTCCGCGACCTCGGCCAGCCGGTCGAGGCCGCGGTAGGGGCGTGACGCCGCCACCCGCGCGGCGAAGTCCCGGCAGGCGCAGCAGGCCAGCAGTTCGGCCTCGGCCTCCTCGGTGCCCAGCGCGTTGAAGGCGGCCAGCCCCGCGACCTGCGGCGCGGAGTGCGGGTTAGACATGGGAGCAGTACACACACCACCGGCGCGTACAGTCCAGCGACAAGCACCCCAAACTGTGCCAAGGGTTTGCCGCAGATTTCCGCAACATACTCCAAACCCGCTGGTACCCGGCGCTCGGTTCTCCTTGGAAGACTTGGAAGACGCGGTTGAGCGCGCCTCACCGGTCACCTCGCCCCGGAGTGCGGGGAGGTCAGGTCGGCTGGGCGGCCTGTCGGCTGTGAAGCGCCGGGGGCGGCGCCTAAACTGGCGTCACCATGACTTCCCTTTCCCCCATCGGCGGACACGTCTCCGTCACCGGCGGCCTCGCCAAGGGCGGGCTGCGCTACGCCTCCGACATCGGTGCCGAGATGATCCAGGTGTTCGTCACCAACCCTCGTGGCTGGGCGCTCGCCGTGGGCGACCCCGCCCAGGACGCCAAGCTCCTCGAGTCGGGCGTGCTCTCCTTCGTGCACGCGCCCTACCTGGTCAACATGGGCTCGCCCAGCGCGGAGACACTGGAGAAGTCGGTGGCCACCGTGCGGCACAACCTGCTGCGCGGCCACGCGATCGGCGCGAAGGGAGTGGTCGTCCACACGGGGTCGGCGGTGAGCCAGTCCCGCGACGAGGCACTGCGCCAGCTGCGTGAACATCTCCTGCCGCTCCTGGACGAGATCCCCGACGACGGGCCCGACCTGCTGCTGGAGCCGATGGCCGGGCAGGGCGCGGTGCTCTGCGCGACGGTCCAGGACCTGGAACCCTACCTGGCGGCCCTCGACTGGCACCCCAAGGCGGGGGTCTGCTTCGACACCTGCCACGCCTTCGCCGCCGGGCACGACCTGTCGACCTCCGAGGGCGTCAAGGAGACTCTGGAGGCCCTGCACGCGATCGCCCCCGGACGGCTCAGGCTGGTCCACGCCAACGATTCCAAGGACGTGTGCGACTCCAGGAAGGACCGGCACGAGAACATCGGCTCCGGCCACATCGGTGCCGAGCCCTTCGCCGACATGCTGAGCCATCCCGTGATGGCCGGGGTGCCGTTCTGCATCGAGACACCGGGCGGCGCCGAGAAGCACCGCGAGGACATCGAGGCGCTCAAGAGGCTCCGCGACCGGGCGGGGTCCTGACCTTCCCGAAGGTCGGACGGGACGCCCGTCCTCGTGATCCGGCCGCCCCCGTGTGGCCGGATCACGGTCCGGCCCGCTGGCTAACGCGGGCGTCCCGTCGCACTCGGAGAGCGGCGACCCCTCCCCCTTCCGGTCAAGGACCCGGTGGCCGGATGCCGGCGGTCACCCCGTGTCCGCGCATCAGGTCCTGTGCGAGCCTTACGGCCCTGTCCCCCCTGATCCGGCGGGTCTCGCTCTCCGATGAGGGAACACTAGAGGCGCGTCCAGACGAGCGAGCGGCGCTTTCCCGCCAGCGCGATTAACGGTCAGTAGTTGTCGATGTGCGGAGAGTGCCGACACGACGAGCGGCACACGGCGGGCGACGAACGGTCGATCGGGGGCTCGTGGGACCCCTGCGACCCGCCCCGTGCCGGAAAACGCCGATGAGCCGTACGACCGCGGAACGGCGCGCGGAAGGCACCGGGTCGGACGGCGAGCGGGGACGCACGGGAAGGACGGCGACCGTGGAACGGCCGCCGGAGGCCCGCACGGGCGCGAATCACCGTGCGGGGCCGTGGAGGGCGTGCCGCGGTTACCGCAGGGCGGGCGCGGAGGGCAGGGGCCTGGCCCGGACCACGCCGGGGACGGCCGGGCGGTCACGGAACTGGCGGACCAGCCGTTCGCGGACCTCGCGGGCGTGCCGGCGGCTGACCGGAAGCGTCTCGTTGCCCACCCGGAGCATCACCCTGCCGCCGTCGAAGCGCAGCTCGCTCACGTGCCGCACCGAGACCAGCGTGCTGCGGTGCACCCGGATGAACCCCGATCCCGCCCAGCGCCGTTCCAGGGCGGCCAGCGACATGCGGACCAGGTAGCTGCCCTCGTCGGTGTGCAGCCGGACGTAGTCGCCCTGCGCCTCGGCGAACCAGACCGCCTGCTGGGGCACGAACCGCGTCCGTCCCGCGAGCTCGACCGGGATGACGTCCTCCGGCACGGGTTCGGCCGTCGCCGGGATCATGGACTCCAGGCGCCGTACCGCCTCGGCCAGCCGGTCGGCCCTGACCGGCTTCAGCAGGTAGTCGACCGCCTCCAGCTCGAAGGCCTGCACCGCGCACTCCTCGTGGGCGGTGACGAAGACCAGCCGGGGCGGGTTGGGAAAACCCGCGATGAGCCTGGCCAGGTCGAGGCCGTCCAGTCCCGGCATCCGGATGTCGAGGAACACCCCGTCCAGCCGCTCGCCCGTGCCGAGCATCTGGACCATGTCCTGAAGCGCGGTGACCCCGCTCGCGGCCGTGGAGACGTGCTCGATACGGGGGTCCTGGCGGAGGAGATAGGCGATCTCCTCAAGGGCGGGGACCTCGTCGTCAACGGCCAGGACTCGCAACATGACCCCACGCTGCCCTCTGAACCACATCCGCCGCAAGCCTCATGGCAACTTCGGGTAATAGTTTGACTACAAATAGCTACTGGCGGGGTGGAGCTTGGGAACGCGGAGCCGCACCGTCGTGCCCGCGCCCGGCGCGCTCTCCACGATCAGCCCGTAGTCCTCGCCGTAGATCTGGCGGAACCGCACGTCGACGCCCGCCAGCCCGATACCGCCCTCCTCTCCCGGCGGCGGCACGGAGCCGTCGAGGAGCCCCCTGGCCCGCTCGGGCGGCATGCCCAGGCCGTCGTCCTGCACGCTGATGTGGGCCTCGGCCCCGGCGTCACTGACCACCACCCGCACCTCTCCACGACGTCCCGCGGCGGCCACGCCGTGCTTGACCGCGTTCTCCACCAGCGGCTGCAGGCAGAGGAACGGGACGGAGACCGACAGCACCTCCGGCGCCACCCTGAGGGTGAAACGGAGCCGGTCGCCGAACCTGGCACGTTCCAGGAGCAGGTAGCGGTCCACGCAGTGCAGCTCCTCGGCGAGGGTGGTGAAGTCACGCGCCCGGCGCAGCGCGTACCGGTTGAAGTCGGCGAACTCCACCAGCAGCTCCCGCGCCCGCTCGGGGTCGGTACGGACGAACGAGGCGATGGTGGTCAGCGCGTTGTAGACGAAGTGCGGAGACATCTGGGCGCGCAGCGCCCGCATCTCCGCCTCCATCGTCCGCCGCCGCGAGGAGTCGACCTCCGCCAGCTCCAGCTGCCCCGAGACCCACCTGGCGACCTCGGTGACGGTCCGCACCAGTGCCACGCTCACCACGGCGTCATAGGCGGCGAGCGTCCCGACCACCCGCCCGTCGACGGTGAGCGGTACGACGACCCCGCCCCTGGTGGCACAGCCCGGCGCGTCGCAGGCCGGCGCCTCCCCGGTCACCACGTGCGGGCGCGCCGAGGCCAGGACGATCCTGGCGTGCTCGGGCGCGTGGTCGCGGTGGCAGCCCGCCGCGCCGTCCCAGGCGAGCAGGCCGCCGCCGTCGGCGACCGCGACGGCACTGGTGCCCAGCAGGGTGCGAAGGTGGCGGACCGCCTTACGGGCGGACTCGTGGGTGAGCCCGGCCCGCAGCGAGGGAGCCGCCATCGCCGCGATGTGCAGTGTCAGGAAGGTGGCCTCGTCCGTTGGACCGCCCTGCCGGTCCGGGTGCCGCCGGCGCGGACGGGGAAGGACGAGTCCGAGAAGGGCACTGAAGGCGCAGAGCAGCACCCAGCCCGTGGTCGACATGCGGAAAACCGTAGTCAACCCGCCCCGGAGATCGGGGGCGAACGCCGATCACGGACCGATCAGGGTGGGCCTTCGCCCGCTTCCTCCTGATAGGAGTAGCGCTGCTCGCGCCAGGGGTCGGCGATGTTGTGGTAGCCGCGCTCCTCCCAGAAGCCGCGCCTGTCCTCCAGCAGGTACTCCACGGCGCGCACCCACTTGACGCTCTTCCACGCGTACAGGTGCGGGACGATCATCCGCACCGGGAACCCGCGTTCCAGGGCGATGGGCTTCTCGTCCAGTTCCAGCGCGAACATCGTCTGTGCGCGGTCGAAGTCGCCTATCCGCACGTTGGCGCTGTAGCCGTACTCACCCCAGATCATCACGTGCCTCACCTCGGGTGCGGGCGGGGCGACCTCCATCAGCGTCGCCGCGGACACCCCGCCCCACTCGTTACCCATGATCGAGAACTTGGTGACGCAGTGGAAGTCGGCCACCACCGTGGTACGCGGCAGCGCGGAGAACTCGGGCCAGGTGAAACGGTGCTGCTCACCCGAGGCCGTCGCCCCCATGACGTGCAGCTGCCAGGTCTCCGGGCGGAACCGGGGCACCCGGCCGTAGTGGATCACCGGTCGGCCCCGGGGGACGTACTGGCCCGGAGGCAGACGAGGCTCCTCCCACGAAGGTTCGGACTGCTCCACCATCACTCCCTCCGCCGTTCCCCTATGGCACGTGGTAATCCTGCCATCGCGGACTTCCCGCCGCCTCGGCGGCTACCGAATAACGTTCTTTCACCTGACGGGACGGAGTCGCTCTGACCGTGCGCTATCATTTCCCACTATGCGTACAGCGTTCTGGTTTTTTTATGGCGACGGACCCGTGAGTCGGACCGTTCGCCACCAGATGCTGCGCTGACAGCCTGGCGAACAGAAGGCCCCGGGTCCGGTTTCGGACTCGGGGCCTTCTGCTTTTCCCGGCCTTCATCGAACACACCACAGACCTCGGAGCCGGCCGGACCGGCCGGGGCCGTCGAAGAGGGAGAGACATGGTCATCGTCATGGGACCCGGCGCCACGGAGCAGGACGTCGAGGCGATCGTGGAGGTCATCGGCACGGCGGGCGGCGAGGCGTTCGTCAGCCGGGGCGTGAGCCGCACGATCATCGGCCTGGTCGGCGATGTCGCCCAGTTCACCACCCTCGACCTGCGGGGCATGACCGGGGTGGCCGACGTGATGCGGGTGAGCGCGCCGTACAAGCTGGTGAGCCGCGACAACCACCCCGAGCGGTCCACGGTCCGCGTCGGCGGTGTGCCGATCGGTCCCGGCACGGTGACCCTGATCGCCGGCCCGTGCGCGGTGGAGACCCCCGAACAGACCCTGCAGGCCGCCCGGATGGCCGCCGCGGCCGGGGCCACCCTGCTGCGCGGCGGCGCCTACAAGCCCCGCACCTCCCCGTACGCCTTCCAGGGGCTCGGCGAGGCCGGCCTGCGCATCCTCGCCGACGTGCGCGAGCAGACCGGGCTTCCGGTCGTCACCGAGGTCGTCGACGCGGGCGACGTGGCGCTGGTGGCCTCCTACGCCGACATGCTCCAGGTCGGCACCCGCAACGCGCAGAACTTCGCGCTGCTCCAGGCCGTCGGCGCCGCCGGCAAGCCGGTGATGCTCAAGCGCGGGATGAACGCCACCATCGAGGAGTGGCTGATGGCCGCCGAGTACATCGCCCAGCGCGGCAACCTCGACGTCGTGCTCTGCGAGCGGGGCATCCGCACCTTCGAGACCGCCACCCGCAACACCCTGGACGTCTCCGCGGTGCCGCTCGCCCAGCGGCTGTCGCACCTGCCGGTCATCGTCGACCCGTCCCACTCCGGCGGCCACCGCGACCTGGTCCTGCCGCTCACCCGCGCCGCCATCGCGGCCGGTGCCGACGGCGTGATCATCGATGTCCACCCGCGCCCCGACCAGGCCCTCTGCGACGGCCCCCAGGCGCTGGTCGACGGCGACCTGGACGAACTGGCCCGGGTGATGGAGCGGTTCCCGCCGCTGCTGGGCAAGGTCGCGGCCGTCGACGCCCTGGCCCCCGCCTGACCCACCCGCTCGCCGCGGCCCCCGGCCCCGGACACGCCCCGGGGCCGGGAGATCCGATCTCAGGCGTCGAGCCGGTACTCCTGCAGGGATCCGGCGAGCTGGACGGCGAGCTCCTCGGCGTCCAGGCGACGTTCGATCTTCTTCAGGTCGGCGACCTTCGCGGCGGTCTCGGCGCGGCGGGGGGCCAGCAGCGAGCAGCAGTCCTCGTCCGGCAGCTCGGAGATCGCCAGAGTTCCGATGCGGCGGGCCTCGGCCATGATCTCGGTCTTGTCGAGGCCGATGAGCGGCCGCAGGATCGGCATGTCGACCGCGTCGTCCTGGGCGGTGATGTTCTGCAGGGTCTGCGAGGAGACCTGGCCCAGGGAGTCGCCGGTGACCAGGGCACCGGCGCGCAGCCGGCGGGCGACCTCCTCGCCGGTCTTCAGCATCAGACGGCGCTGGGTGATCACCGCCAGGCGGTCCTGGCCGGAGGCCTTGATGGACTGCTGGGCCTTGCCGAAGGGGACGACCCACAGCCGGGACCCGCCCTGGAACCTGTCGAGTGCCCTGACCAGCGCGTACGCCTTGTAGATGGACTCGGAGGTGGTGAAGGGGATGCCGGAGAAGTGCAGGAAGTCGACGCGCAGGCCGCGGCGCATCATCCGGTAGGCGGCCACCGGGGAGTCGATGCCACCGGACATCAGGACCAGGCCCCGGCCGCTGGTGCCGACCGGCAGCCCGCCCTGGCCCGGCAGCCCGCCGGTGAAGACGAACGCCTCGTCGCGATCGACCTCGATGGAGACCACCAGCTCGGGGCGCTTCAGGTCGACCGGCAGCCCGTAGATGTCGTTGAGCTCGCCGCCGACCGAGCGGTCCAGCTGCATCGAGGTGAGCGGGAAGCGCTTGTCGCGGCGGCGGGAGCGGACCGCGAAGGAGACGCCGCGCCTGACGTCGTCGCGGTCGGCCAGCAACTCGATGGCGGCCTTGGTGATCGCCGAGGGGTCCTTGGCCACCCGCCAGGCGCGGTGGATCCAGACCAGCCCGGGAATGTACGAGACACGCTCGGCGACCGTGTCCGCGACCTCGACCTCGGTGCCGTCCGGCAGGAAGAGCGCGATGACGCCGTGACGCTGCCGGACGTCGACCTTGACGCCGACATCCTTCAGAGCGGCCTTGATGTTGGCCTGCAACCTCCGCTCGAAGAGCTCACGGTTGTTGCCCTTGAGGACGACCTCGCCCAGTTTGAGCAGAACGCAGGGCTCGCCCAAGGCGGACATGGTCATGGTGCAACCTCCGGTAGAGCTTCGAGGGGATATGAGGGGCTTCGCAGTAGGGCTTCGTCAAGTCTCTCGCGCGTTGACGCAAAGACAACCTCTCGACCTTGTTACTTTAGTCGGGACTACGACTCGTCGAGGCCCTGCTCGATGGCGTAGCGGGCCAGTTCCACCCGATTGTGGAGCTGAAGCTTGTTCAGCGTGTTCTGGACGTGGTTCTGCACGGTCCGGTGGGAGAGCACGAGACGCTCGGCGATCTGCTTGTAGGACAACCCCTTGGCGACCAGGCGGAGCACCTCGGTCTCCCGCTCGGTCAGGCGGGGCGTCGCCTCGGGCGCGGATCTGGCCGCCAGCCTCCGGTACTCCCCCAGCACGAGCCCGGCCAGCCCGGGGGTGAAGACCGCGTCGCCCCCGGCGGTGCGCCGGACCGCGTCGAGGAACTCCTCCTTGCTCGCGGACTTCAGCAGATATCCGGAGGCTCCCGCCTTGATGGCCTCCAGCACGTCCTCCTGCTCGCCGCTGGCCGACAGCACCAGCACCCTGGGCGGCGGCTCCGAGGTGGCCAGCCTCCTGGCCACCTCGACCCCCGGCAGGTCGGGCAGCCGCAGGTCCAGCACCACCAGCTCGGGCCGGACCGCCGCGGCCACCCGGACCGCCTGCCGCCCCTCCCCGACCGCGGCCACCACCTCGTATCCGGCCTCGGCCAGGTCCCTGGCCACCCCGTCCCTCCACATCGGGTGATCGTCCACCACCATCACGCGCATTGGCTTACCTTAGGCCCGTTCCTCCGGAGGTGTCCGTCCGCCGGGCGGCCCGGCCCGCCCACCGGCGCGTCTAGGCGGTCGGCACCGACATCTCGATCTCGGTGCCCCGGCCGGGAGCGGAGATCACACTGACCGTGCCGCCGAGGTCCGCGACACGGCCCCGGATGGACTGCGCGACGCCGAGCCGCCCGTCGGCGGCGGCCTCCTCCAGGCGTCCGGGTGCCATGCCCGGCCCCTCGTCCCTGACGGTCACGGTGACCAGCCCGTCGTCACTCTCGGCGAAGACCCACGCGGGCGCGCGTGCCCCGCAGTGGCGGGCGACGTTGTCCAGGGCGGCTCCGACCGCGGCGGCCATCTCCGCCGCGGTGGCCGCGGGCAGGACCAGCGGGGTCGCCGGGGCCGAGACGGTGACCGTGGCCGAACCGTACCTGTGCAGCAGGGCGCACAGGTCCGCGGTGCCCGCGGCGGGTGCCTCGGGCCTGAGCCTGACCAGCTCGCGCAGGGCGGCCTCCTGCTCACCCGCGAGCCTGCCCAGTTCGGCCGCCTCGCCGCCGATCTCCTGCCCGCGCCGCTGGACCAGCGCGAGCACCTGGAGCACCGAGTCGTGGATTCCCCTGGCGAGCCGCTCCCGCTCCCGTCCCGCGACCTCCAGTTCGATCGCCCGCTCCATGCGCTCCTCGGCCTTCTTGGCCAGCCGGGCGACGTGCCCGACGACGGTCCCGGCGAGGAAGAGCAGGACGGTGCCGTTGATCGGCAGCGTCTCGAAGCCGCCTCCGGGCACGCCGTGCAGCCACAGGTCGGCCAGCGAGACGATCAACGCGGCCACGGCCCCCGCCCGCCGTCCGCCGTACACACCCCAGGCGAGCACCGCGCCGCCCATCCAGGTGCCGGTGATCGGCAGGCTGCCCTCCTGGTAGGCGCCCTGCACCGCCGGAGTGGCGAGCAGGCAGCCCACGGTCACGAGCATGTCGGCGGCGAGCAGCGGCCGGCCGCGGAGCTCCTCGACGGAGTAGGCGAAGATCGTCCCCACGGTCCACAGCGCCATGACGCCGATCACCAGCCAGCCGGTCGCCGGGTGGGCGTACCCCCCGGCACGGATGAGCAGAACCGCCGCGTAGCCAAGGGACGCGACGCGGAACACCGCGACCGCCCGCCAGAACGGCCCCTCGATTCCGGTCACCCGCCAGCCCTACCTCTCAGCAAGAAAGCGGCGTACTGCAATAATCCACCGATTTCTCTCTCACGAAAAACTGGAACATGTCCCACGTAGATCACTTTTCTTACGGCCTGCTCACCCCCGCGCTGGCCTACGTCATGTCGAGCGTCGGATGCATGCTCGGACTCCTGCTCACCGCCAGAGCCCGTGAGGCGGTGGGGGCGGCACGGGCCCGCTGGCTGGTGGGCGGGGCACTGTCCATCGGCGGCACCGGCATCTGGGTCATGCACTTCGTCGCCATGATGGGCTTCTCCGTCGGTGACGGCCAGATCCGCTACGACGTGCCACTGACGATCGGCTCGGCGACCCTGGCCGTCGTCGTGGTGGGCGTGGGCCTGTTCCTGGTCTCCTACCGGGGCGAGAGGTTCGTGCCGCTCGTCTCCGGCGGCGTGCTCACCGGTCTCGGCGTGGCGGGCATGCACTACATCGGCATGTTCGCGATGAGGATGCCGGCCCACCTCTCCTACGATCCGACGCTGGTCGGGATCTCGGTCGCGATCGCGATCGCCGCGTCCATCGTGGCGCTCTGGTTCAGCCTGCGGGTCAGCGGCGTGCTCGCCACCGGCGGCGCCGCGATGATCATGGCCCTGGCGGTCTGCGGCATGCACTACACCGGCATGTTCGCGCTCGAGGTGCGCCCCCGGCTCTCACCCGCGCCGCTCGGAGGGGCCAAGGGCATCGACTTCATGCTGCCCACGCTGGCCGTGCTGGGCCTGCTGACCATCGGCCTGCTGCTCACCGTCATCCTGTCGCCGTCGCAGCCGGAACTGGACCACGACGCCGCCCTGCTGGCCAGGCTGGAGAACCGCCGCGCCGAAGCCCGGCTGCACGAGCCGGTCACCCCGCCCGCCGCTCAGGTGCCGAAGGGCCGTTCCCTGTTCGATTCCCAAGAGCGATGATGTACGGCCTGCGCCCGCCGGGCCGCTCGGTCAGGGCGCAAGCCGTACATGGAGGGGAATCGCAGGCGGCCGGCCGCCCGGTCAGGAGGCTAGGGCCGGCCACTTGCAGAACGCTTGCAGTCGGCCACTCTCCGCGACGGACCGCACTGACGCCTCAGCCGAAGAAGACCTCGGCCTCCTCGTAACGGCCGACCGGCACGGTCTTCAGCTCCTTGGTGGCCTCGTCGAGACCCACCCGCACGATCTCGGTGCCCTGGAGGGCGACCATCTTGCCGAAGTCGCCGTCCTGCACCGCGTCGATGGCCTGCAGGCCGAACCTGGTGGCCAGCACCCGGTCGAAGGCCGTGGGGGTGCCGCCACGCTGGATGTGGCCGAGCACCGTGGTGCGGGCCTCCTTGCCGGTGCGCTTCTCGATCTCGCTGGCGAGGTTCTCGCCGATGCCGCCGAGCCTCACGTGGCCGAAGGCGTCGAGCTCGCCCGCCTGCAGCGTCATCTGGCCCTCCACCGGGTGCGCGCCCTCCGCGACCACGATTATCGGCGCGTACTTCGTCTTGAAGCGGGACTCGACGTAGGCGCAGACCCGGTCGATGTCGAAGGGCTTCTCCGGGATGAGGATGACGTTGGCACCGCCCGCCATACCGGCGTGCAGGGCGATCCAGCCCGCGTGACGGCCCATGACCTCGCAGATCAGCGCGCGGTGGTGGGACTCGGCGGTGGTGTGCAGGCGGTCGATGGCCTCGACGGCGATGTTGACCGCCGTGTCGAAGCCGAAGGTGTAGTCGGTGGCGTTGAGGTCGTTGTCGATCGTCTTGGGCACGCCGACGACCTTCACCCCCTTGTCGAAGAGCTGCTTGGCCACACCGAGGGTGTCCTCGCCGCCGATCGCGATCAGCGCGTCGACCCCGCCCTTCGCGAGGTTCTCCTTGATCTTCTCAACACCACCGTCGATCTTGATCGGGTTGGTCCGCGACGAACCCAGGATCGTCCCGCCGCGCGGCAGGATGCCGCGTACGGCCTCGATGTCCAACGGCATGGTTTCGCCCTCCAGGGGACCCCGCCAGCCGTCGCGGAACCCGACGAACTCATGCCCGTGGACGCCCACTCCCTTACGCACGACAGCGCGGATAACGGCGTTCAGGCCGGGGCAGTCGCCGCCCCCGGTGAGCACTCCGATACGCATGACATCCTCCGGTTATGAGTCCGAGCCAAGATGATCAGACTAAAGGGCATGGGCCGGTCGGCGACGGATTTCCGCCACCGACGGAACGCATTCTGCCGTCAGATGCGCCAGTGGTCTAGACCAAATAGAACTAGTCACCACATGTCGCCTCCCTCGATCGGCAGAGAAGCGACATATGAGCGCCTCTACCGGGCCCGAGGTCCGGTTCCGGACGGGGTCGCGCACATCACGGGCAGATCAGGCGCGCCGGCCGGACCCCGGACTCCGGACTCCCCGGCCACCTCATGGGTCATACCCGCCCGGGACCACCGATCCCCTCCTCACCGGCGGTTCAGGGCAGCGGCAGCACGCAGGACGGGGTGCCGACCGCGAAGAGCTCTCCCGCGGGCCGTGGGACGCCGTCCTTCAGCGGGAGCACGGCGACGGCGTCCGAGCGCTGGTTGGCCACGTACATGCGGCCGTCGGCGATGGCGAAGTGCCTCGGCCAGGCGCCACCGCAGGCGACCTCCGCGACCGGCCTCAACTCGGGGCCGGCGAAGACCGAGATCGTGTCGGGCCCCCGGTTGGCGACGTAGACGAGCTCACCGCGGGCCTCCAGGTGTGAGGGCTGGTTCCGCTCCCCGCTCCCGCTGGCCGGGACGACGTGGATCTCGCGCCATTCGGCGTCGTAGGCGCGCACGGTACCGTCCAGCTCCCCCGCCACGTACCAGTGGCCGCTCGCCGTGGCCATGTGCCGGGGGCCCATGCCGGACGCGAGCCTGACCGGTCCCTCCGGATGCGGGACCACCTCGTCACCGACCAGGTAGCGACGGATCTCGTCGGCGCCCAGGTCGCTCACGTACAGCACGCCGTCGGTGCCGAAGACCGCCTGGTGGGCGTGGGCCCCCTCGCGGTAGGGGAAGATCCACGTGTCGGTCAGCAGGCCGGATCCGTCGATGCCGTGCACGCTGAGGGTGCCGTCGCCGTAGTTGGCCACCGCCAGGCGCGTGCCGGTGGGGTCCACCGCCAGGTGGCAGGGGGCCGTTCCCTCGCTGGACCGTTGCGCGAGCGGGCTCAGCCTGCCGTCGTCGGCGCGGGCGAAGACGCCGACCGTACCGCGCTCGCTCTCCCCCACCGCGTACAGGATCGGGAGGACCGGGTGAACGGCGAGGAACGACGGCCCCGAGGCGGGCGTCTCTCCGAGCCGGGCGAGGCTCCCCAGCTCTATCAGGGTGATCCCCGGCCCGGATCCTTCGGTGTCCGGGGTGTACCCACCGATGTACGCGACCTCAGCCATCATGCTCCCGCCGTGGGCACGGCACTCGCCGTCCCAGCTCATCGTCCGTTCCAAGGCAAAATTCGAAGTTAGCGCAGTCGGCCGGCGATCTCACAGTCGCCTGCCCGGAAAGATCCCCGCCATTTCATTGACCTGGTCAATGAAATCGTTGATGCTGTCAAGCATGGAGAGACACGTGGCGGAGGTCCGGGCCTTCAACCGCTTCTACACCCGGCTCATCGGCGTGCTTCACCAGGGCATCCTGGACACCCCCTACTCGCTCACCGAGATGAGGGTGCTGTTCGAGCTGGACCGGGCGGACCGCATGGAGACCGGCGACCTGCGGCGGCTGCTCGGGCTCGACGCCGGATACCTCAGCCGGATGCTCGCCGGGTTCGAGGGCGACGGGCTGGTGGTCCGGAAGCGGTCCGCCACCGACGCGCGGCGGCAGGTCGTCGAGCTGACCGACGAGGGCCGGGCCAGGTTCGCGCTCTTCGACGGGCGCGCGGCCGAAGAGGTGCGCGAACTGCTGGCCGGGGTGACCGACGAGGACCGCGGGCGGCTGGTCGCGAGCATGGCGGCCATCGAGGAGATCCTCGGCCGGGAGCCGAGGACGGGCTCTCCTTACCTCCTGCGCCCGCTGCGGCCGGGCGACCTCGGCTGGGTGATCTACCGGCACGGCACGCTCTACAGCTCCGAGCAGGGCTGGGGCATGGACTTCGAGGCGCTGGTGGCCAGGGTCGCGGCCGACTACGTGGACCACCACGACCCGGCGCGCGAGGCGGGCTGGATCGCCGAGGTGGACGGCGAGCGGGTCGGCTGCGTCTTCTGCGTGCGCAAGGACGACGAGACGGCCCAGCTGCGGTTGCTGCTGGTCGAGCCGTCCGCGCGGGGCATGGGCATCGGCGGCCGGCTCGTGGCGGAGTGTGTGCGCTTCGCCAGGGCCGCGGGCTACCGGCGGATGCGGCTGTGGACCAGGGACGTGCTGCTGGGCGCCAGGCGCATCTACCGGGCGGCGGGCTTCGAGCTCGTCGAGAAGGAGCAGCGCGGCGACATCGTCGACGAGATCTGGGTCCGCGACCTCTGATCCGATCCCGCCTCGGCCGCTCACCACCCCCGACCAGGCCCGCCGTCGTCGACGGCGCCACGCGGCGAGACTCGGCCAGTGGGCTTCCTCACCCCACCTCCACCCTAATTCCCTCTTTATAGATCGGTATTATGTGGTTAATATCGGGGGGAGCACCGGCCCGTTCCGTATGAGCTCCGTATGAGGCGAAGATGCGCTTGCACTGGTTCCTGCCGACCACCGGCGACGGCCACCACGTCAGGCCCGCCACGACCACCGTCGCGGCGGGTGCCGCCGCGGACCGGCCCGCGACGCTCGACTACCTGTCCCAGGTGGCCCGGGCCGCGGAGTCCGCGGGCTTCGAGGCGGCGCTGACCCCGGTCGGGGCGGGCTGCCCAGACCCGCTGGTGGCGTGCGGCGCGGTCGCGGCGCGGACCGAGCGGCTCAAGCTGCTGGTGGCCTTCCGGCCCGGCTTCACCCTGCCGACGCTCTTCGCCCAGCAGGCACAGACCTTCCAGCAGATCAGTGGAGGGCGGCTGCTGCTCAACGCGGTCACCGGCGGCGACCCGCAGGAGCAGCGCGCCTACGGCGACTTCCTCGACCACGACGCCCGCTACGAACGGACCGGCGAGTTCATCGAGGTGCTCAGGCGCACCTGGACCGGCGAGCCGTTCGACCACCGGGGCACCCACTACCGGGTGGCGGGCGGCGGACTGGCCACGCCACTGCTCGACACCCCCGACATCTACTTCGGCGGGGCCTCCCCCGCCGCCGAGCGGGTGGCCGCCGCCGGGGCGGACGTCTACCTGATGTGGGGCGAGCCCCCGGCGATGATCGCCGAGCGGGTCGCCCGGATGCGGAGGCTCACCGCCGAGGCGGGCCGCGAACTCCGGTACGGCATCCGGCTCCACGTCATCGCCCGCGACACCGCCGACGAGGCCTGGGCGTACGCCAGGCGGCTGCTCACGGGCATGGACCCCGGCAGGGTCGCCGCCGCCCAGGCGCGGTTCGCCCGGATGGACTCGGTGGGACAGCGCCGGATGGCCGACCTGCACGGCGGCTCCGCCGAATCCCTGGAGATCTCCCCCAACCTCTGGGCCGGGGTCGGCCTGGTCCGCGAGGGCGCCGGTACCGCGCTGGTCGGCAGCTACCCGGAGGTCGCCGAGCGCCTCCGCGAATACGCCGAGCTGGGCCTGTCGGAGTTCGTGCTGTCCGGCTGGCCGCACCTGGAGGAGGCCTGGCGGGTGGGCGACTTCGTCCTTCCCCGGCTGGCGGCCCCCGCGCTTGTCGCGTGAGCGTCCTCGGAGCCGGGGCCGGGCACCGGCCGCACCCTCTGGCGAGCCCTGGCGCTGCGGGCCGGAGCGATCGTGGTCTTCATCACCCACAGCGTGGACGAGGCCGTCTACCTCGGCACCCGGGTGCTCGCGCTGAGCGGCAGGCCCGGCCGGGTGGTCTCCGACCGCGCCTCGGCCGTGCCGTACGGGGATCACCCCCGCACCGACCCGCTCTTCGCCGGGTTGCGCGAGGAGCTGACCGAGGTGGTCGAACAGGCCGCGTCGCTCAGCGGCGGAAGGGGCCGGTGACCTCGTAGGTGACGCCGTCGGTGCCGGCGGCGTCACCGCGGGCGCCGCGCTGTGAGGAGAAGTAGAGGCGGCCGCCGTCCGGTGAGAAAGCGGGTCCGGTGATCTCCGACCTGGCGTGGCCCGCGATCCGCAGGACGGGGGTGACGACCCGCTCGGGAGTGATCAGGTTGATCTCCATGTCACCGCCGTCCTCGGCGACGTAGAGGTCCCCGGACGGGGTGCCGGTGATGTTGTCGACACCGTTCAGCGGGGCGTCGGCGTCGTAGACGACACCCAGGTGCTCGTTCTCGGTGTCGTAGGCCCACACCCGGTTGTCGCCCTTGGTGGTGAAGAAGCACACGCCGTCCGCGTAGTGGCAGCCCTCCCCGCCCGAGAAGCGGGTGGCGCCGGCGACCTGGTCGCGGGTGGCCTTCAGCAGCGCGCCGGGGTCGGGCACGCGCCGCCAGGTGACCGTGCCCGAGCCGGAGGCGCAGAGCACCTCCAGGGTGCCCGAGGTCAGGTCACCCCAGTAGACCGGCCGGAACCGGTAGAAGCAGCCGTCGGGCTCGTCCTCGGTGAGGTAGACCACCCGCCGCTCCGGGTCGCAGGCCGCGGCCTCGTGTTTGAACCGGCCCATGGCGAGGCGCGGCATCGCGGCCCGCGAGCCGTAGGGGTCGCACTCGAAGACCCGGCCGCGGAAGACCTCCTCGCACGACAGCCAGGAGTTCCACGGGGTGCGGCCACCCGCGCAGTTGAGGTTGGTGCCCGACAGGATGCGGTAGGCGCCGACGACGGCCCCGTCCGGCCCGAACCTGATGGCCGACGCCCCGCCGAGCAGCGGGATCTCCGAGTTGGACACGTAGATCCAGCCGTCGCCGTCGGGGAAGCACGCGCCGCCGTCCGGCGCCGGGTGCCAGAGCAGCCCGCCGATCCGGCGGCCGGTGCGGGCGACGATCCGGCTGGTGAACCCCTCGGGCAGCGCGACCCCGTTGGCGTCGGGCTCGCCGAGCGGACCGTAGGGGCCCTCGAAGCTCGGGGCGACGGCACCCGCGACCCCCTGCCAGAGCGAGCCCGCGAGAACCGCACCGGCGGTCAGACATCCGGTGCGCACAAACGTGCGGCGAAGCATGGCCCCTCCTCGTCGTCCCTCACGGTACGCCGCAAGCCGATCGAACTCACATGAACGCCGAGACTCCTTGAGCGCAAACTTTGCGCGAACCGGAGGACAAAGATCCGCCAAACCAGGTCGGCCTATCACCAAGATCGCCATCTGTCCCGCCGGACGCGTCCACAGTGGAATCTTCACCGTCGTCGGATCGGGAGGACCGTTGAGCGAGGGACTCGCGTTCGCGAATCCAGTCTTCGAGACCGCGCCCCGGGTGGGCACCCGCCGAGCTCTCGTCTTCCTCGACTCCCCGCCGGACACGCTCCCGCCCCGGACTCCCGCCCCGCACCCGGCCCCGCCACACGACCGGGCCGGCACGCCGTCCCCCGGCCCCCCCACCGATCCGCGTGCCGCGGGGCCCGGTGCCGGGCGGCCGGACGCGCGGCTGGCGAGCGCGCTGCGCGCCGAGGGGTTCACCGTCGACGCCGAGAGCAGCGGCGGGGCGAACGCGGACGGCGAGCGGGTGTGGAACCTGCTGCGCTCGGCGCGGGAGGGGGACCTGCTGCTGATCCGGCTGCCCGCCGACGGCGGCTGGACCTCGGGACAGCTGGGATCGATGATCGGCACGTTCGGACGGCAGGTCGGCGAGTCGCTGGCGGCCGCCGTACTGCTGATCGTGGACTTCGGCTGGAGCGCCCTCGACGGCTCCGCCGAACCGGTCAGGCAGCTCGCCGTGGCCGGGGAGCCGAAGGTGGCGGCGGCGGCGCTGACCCTCACGCTGAGGCTCGACGAGACGGTACCCGGCCCGGTGCGCACGCTGACCGACGTCATCGCGGAGGGCCTGCTGACGCGGGCCGCCGACCTCGACGGTGACGGGGCGATCAGCGTCGGGGACCTGCACGCCTACGCGCTCGCCCGCTACACGGCGGTCTCGGCCGCCCGCACCCCCATCCTGATCGCCTACGGAGCCGTCGCCGGTGTCGCCCTGACCCCGGCGAGGGACACCGCCGCCCCGCACGCCGCCTTCACCCGCGCTCTGGCGCGGCTCGGCGACCACACCCCGCCCAGTTGCGGGATCGAGATCGTCCGGCGGGTCTACGAACTCCACCTGAGCGAGCCGGCCAGGGAGTTGCTGCGCAGGGCCGCCCTGCTCGACGAGGGCGAGCCGATCGACGAGATCCTCGGCGACGCCGCCGAGCTCAGGCAGTGGGGCCTGCTGGGCGACACGACCACGTTCGTCCATCCGGACGTGCGGAGGTTCGGCCACTCGCGGCTCTCGGTGGCCGAACGGGCGCAGACCTCGGCGCTGCTCCGCCGCCACCGGGCCGGGCTCCGTACGGTGCGGCCCCGGGCCAGGCTCACCGCCGACCGGTGGACCACCGAGGACCAGCTCGGGCACCGGGTCTACGCCGAGGCCATCGCCGCGTTCGTCCGTCACCCCGAGACCCGGCCCCCGCTGACGATCGGCGTCAAGGGGCCGTGGGGCACCGGCAAGACCTCCCTGATGCGGATGATCCAGGACCTGCTGGACCCCGGGGCCGCCGGAGACGATCCCGCCCCGATCCACCTGCCCGGCTCCCGCGCGGAGCGGGCGCTGACCAACGCCGAGGTACTGGCCAGGACCGGCCGGCGCCCCAGGGGGAGCGCCGGACGGGCGGAGCCGGACCCGCTCCCGCTGCGGCGGGCGGACTGGCGGCCCACGGTCTGGTTCAACCCGTGGATGTACCAGAACGGCGAGCAGGTCTGGGCCGGACTGGCACACGAGATCATCAGTCAGGTCACCCGGCGGCTGCCCCGCGCCGAGCGGGAGCGGTTCTGGCTGGAGCTGAACCTGTCCAGGATCGACCGGGAGGCGGTCCGCGGCCGCGCCTACCAGCTGGCGCTGACCCGCCTGGCCCCGGTGGCCCTCGGCCTGGTCGCCACCCTCGTCCTCACCGGGGCGCTGCTGGCCGCCGCCGCGCTGCTGCCCGCCTTCGGCTCCCTGCTGGGAAACGCCGCGGCGGCCGTCGGCTCGGCGGGCGCGGCGGCCGTGGTGGGGGCGGGCGCGCTGCGGCTGGCCCGGTTCTTCGGGGAGTCGGCGGACAACGCCTTCCGCGGCCTGGTCACGCAACCCGACCTGCTCGGCCCGGGCGCGGCCGACGGGGCGGGCGGCGAGGGCGCGACCGCTCCCGGATACCGGTCCAAGACCGGCTTCCTGCACCTGGTGCAGACCGACATGCGACAGGTCCTGAACCTGGTCGCCACCGAGGAGCGCCCGCTGGTGGTGTTCGTGGACGACCTGGACCGCTGCTCGTCCGGAACGGTGGCGCAGGTCATCGAGGCGATCAACCTGTTCCTCGCCGGCGAGTTCCCCAACTGCGTGTTCGTGCTGGCCATGGAGCCGGAGGTGGTCGTCGCGCACGTCGAGGCCGCCTATCCGGAACTGGCCGGGACGCTGCCCACCGGCGGGCGGTCCGGCCTGGGCTGGCGGTTCCTGGAGAAGATCGTGCAGCTACCGCTGAGCGTGCCGCTGCTGGACGACGCCGACCGGCTGCCCGCCTTCGTACGGGCGCTGCTCGGCGTCGCCGACACCGTCCGGCCCGCGGACGCCCTTCCCGACCTGAAGACCGTACGACCGGGTGACCCGGGCGCCATACGGACACCGAATCCGGCCGGACCGCGTCCGGCGGGTCCCCCAGCCGCCCTGGAACGGCTCGACCCGCCCCCGGATCCGGCCGGACCGCGTTCGCGCGGTCCCCTGCCTCCCGCACGGCCCTTCCCGCACGACGCGGCCGCGCCGGGCTCGCCCGGCACCGCCGCGCGGTCGGGAGCGGCCGTGCAGGGGCGGCACACGCCGGGCGCGCGGAGGCTGGAACTGTGGGCGCCGGTTGAGACGCTGGGACCGCCCCCACCGGCGGACCTGACGGGATCGCAACCGGCACCGGGCTCGTGGGCGGCCGATCCGCCGGACCCGGTCCAGGTGAGCCGGTTGCAGGACGCCATCTGGGCACTGCGCCCGACCACGACGACACTCGACGAGGCGGCGCGGCTGGCCCAGGACGCCCTGGGCATCGAGTGCTCGGACGCCGTCGGCGGCCTGTGCGCGGCGACCCGTGAGGCCGCCGACCGGGTCTTCGACGACCTCTACAGCGACGAGAACGCCTACCTGGCGATCGAGTTCGTGCTCCCCGCGCTGACCTTCTTCAACCCGCGCGAGATCAAGCGGTACGTGAACGTCTTCCGCTTCTACTCGTTCCTGACCTACCGTCGCGCCCTGGCCGGGGCGATCCCCGCCTCGGACGGCGAGGTCGCCAAGCTCGCCGCGCTGGCCGTCCAGTGGCCGCACCTGCTGACCCTGCTGGCCAGGGAGGTCGACGGGGTGAGCATCCTGCGCCGTCTGGAGGCCGCCGCGGGCGACGACCCGACCTGGGAGCGGATCATCGACGAGACCGGCCTCGCCACCTACGACTGCCCCCACCTGGACTCCCTGCGCGACCTGCTCTCCCGCCCCCACCCCATCGCCGACCTGGCCCGCTATCTCCTCTGAACACCGGGCCCCCGGCTCCGCGACCGGTGGCGGAGATGAGTAGGGGCGTACTCATCTCCCGGGCGGCGCCGGTTCGCACACTGAAGCCGGCGGCCCCGCTTATTCGGATATTCGGCTATCGGCCGGGCGCGACAGCCCGGGATGGAGGGTTCGACGTGCGGGATTCATCGGTGCCGTTCAGCCGTCGCGGCGCGCTCCTGGCGGGGTTCGGGCTGGCCGTGTTCCTCGGTCTCGAACGATCAGGGGTCGCCTCGGCGGCCCGCGTCGCGGAAAGCGTGGAAAGGCTCCGTACCGGTGCGGCGATGTCGGCCGGGACGTTCCCGTGGGTGGCCCGCCACGGCCTGACCTCGGAGCGCTACCAGGCCGAGTTCGACCGCCTGGCCAAGGAGGGGTACCGCCTGATCCAGGTGGACGGCTACGAGATGGGTGGCCAGGTGGGATACGCGGCCATCTGGGAACACGCGCCGGGGCCGCCGCAGTTCGCCCGCCACGGCCTGACCGAGCCGGAGTATCGGGCCGAGTACCGGCGGCTGGAGAAGGAGGGCTATCGCCTGGTCCACGTGGCCGGATACGAGGTCGCAGGGAAGGTGTACTTCGCGGCGATCTGGGAGCTCACCGGCGGGCCGCACCTGGTCGCCCAGCACGACATGCCCTCGGAGCGGTACCAGGCCGAGTTCGACCGGCTGCTCAAGGAGGGGTACCGGCTGATCCACGTGGACGGGTACGGGATCGCGGGAAAGGCACACTTCGCGGCGATCTGGGAGAAGGTCTGGGGAGCCCAGGGGCCCGACTGGGAGGCCCGCCACGACCTGACCGGGGCACGGTACCAGGCCGAGTTCGACGAGCTGACAAAGAAGGGATACCGCCCCTTCCACGTCAGCGGCTACACCGTCGGCGGCACCGATCTGTACGCGGCGATCTGGGTGCGGGGCGCGGGCCCGGCCTGGTCGGCCCGCCACGGCGTGGAGGGGGTGGACTACCAGGGGGTCTTCGACGAGCACCAGCGAGACGGCTACCGGCCCGCCCGGGTCAGCGGCTACGGCTCCGGCTCGGAGCGGTTCGCGGGGATCTGGCTGAGCGACAAGATCGTGGACGATGCCTTCGCCGCCGTCCACGCGGTCGTCGACCGCCACATGAGGGCCTCCGGAGTGGCCGGCGTGTCACTCGCGATCGCCCGGCGCGGCGCGCTCGTCTTCGCCCGAGGGTACGGGCTGGCGAACCGGGAGACCGGCGAGCGGCTCACCGAACGGCACCTGATGCGCATCGCCAGCGTCTCCAAGCCGATCACCGCGGTCGCGGTCATGCGGCTCGTCGAAGCCGGCCGGCTCACGCTCGACCGGCGCGTCCTCGGCGCGGACGGCATCCTCGGCACCCGGTACGGCAGCAGGCCCTACGGCGCGGGGCTCCAGGCCATCACGGTCAGGCACCTGCTCCAGCACACCGCCGGGGGCTGGACCAACGACGGCGACGACCCCATGTTCGGCAACCCGGCGATGAACCACGACCAGCTGATCGGCTGGGTGCTCGACAACCGGCCCCTCCAGCACACGCCCGGCACCACCCACCTGTACTCCAACTTCGGTTACTGCCTGCTGGGCCGGATCATCGAACAGGTCACCGGGGAGCCCTACGCCGACTTCGTACGCCGGAGCGTGCTCACGCCCAGCGGGATCACCAACATGCACCTCGCCGGGAACACCCGCGCCGAACGACGCCCCGACGAGGTGGTCTACTACGGCACCGGCGACCCGTACGGCATCCCGGCGCGGCGGATGGACTCCCACGGCGGCTGGCTCGCATCACCCGTCGACGCCGTCCGCTTCGCGCTGCGGGCCGACGGCTTTCCCACCGTCCCCGACCTGCTCCGGCCGGACACGATCGCGACGATGACCGCACCGTCGGCGGCCGAACCGGCGTACGCCTGCGGCTGGGGTGTCAACACCCTCGGCAACTGGTGGCACAGCGGTCGGCTGATTCCCTACGGCACGGAGAGCATCCTCGCCCGGACGAGCAACGAGTTCTGCTGGGCGGCACTCGCCAACGGCAACGGCGTCGACCTCGACACGATGATGTGGGAGGTGTTCCAGCAGATCGCCGTCTGGCCCTCCCACGACCTGTTCTGAGGACGGTCCTCGTGACCACCCTCGGCCATCCGGCTCGGCGGTTCCTCCACGAGGGATGGACCTCTCGGGCCACCTCCGTCAGCAATGAGGGGCGAGACTATTCGAGGTCGTGGTCGGCCGAGGGTTCACGCTCGGGAGCGAGGAAATCCACGGTGTACTCGGTCACGTCGCCGTGCTGGTCCCAGTGGAGACTGGTCATGGTCAGCGTCGGCAGGCCGCGCTCCACGCCGAGCACCGGGGCGATGTCCTCGGGAACCGGCTTGATGGCGACGACGTCCCGGCGCCGGACGGCCCTTCGGCCGGTCCGCTCCTCGACCAGCCCGAAGGTCGTCCGAGGGAGCGGCTCCGCGACCAGCAGTGGCGGCATGCGGCAATCCACCTCCTAGATCTCGGTATGCACAAGCAGCGATGATCGTGACAGGAACGTTGAATCCGCAGTAGGGGTTGGGGCCCTTTGCCCCGCCCAGGCGGCGTTCGCGCGATCTGCGGTCGGCCGCCCCCTGCGTACTGCTGCGACGCCGGTGGCGCGACCGGTCTGGCAGGCCCCCTGTCCGCTGAACTCCACGCCCCGGTCACAGCCCTCGCCGCAGGACGCCCCCGTAACCTCTGCATCCCAACCGCTGTAGTGCCGCATCAGCCGATGTTCGCCCGGCGGGCAGGCGCTTGCGCTGACCTCCAAGTAAGACACAAGTACCTTCTGCGAATTTTGGTGACCGATACCGAGATCGCAGGAGATTTTCCATGGGGGTTCGCAACTTCTTCCCGGCCGACCGGATGCGCGGGTGGACGACGCCGTTCCCGCCGCAGGCGTCCGGACCGGAAGAGGTCCTGGCGGCCGCGCGGGTCGATCCGCGGGCCGTCGGGGACACGAAGGAGGTCTCGCCGGGGGGCAGGACGCACCTGAAGGGGCCCGGCGAGGCCAGACCTGATCCGGAGACCCGGGTGGAGCCGTCGCGGCCCAGGCGGACCGCCTATGTGGCGCCCCCGGTCGCCTCCGGCGGGGACGACGAGAGGACGGCCTTCGTCTCGCCGGCGAGCGGGGGCGACGAGACCACCGCGACGGACGTCTGGCGTGGCCTCAGGAGCCGCGCACCCGCCCGGCCGAAGACGGCGACCATCGCCGTCTTCACCGCGGGTGCCACGATCGCCCTGGTCACCCTGGTCGCGTTCGGCACCGTGCTGGACCAGGTCTGGCTGATGCCCCCGCTCGTCGCCAGCGCCGCCCTGGTCTTCGGCGCGCCGACCCTGCCGTTGTCGCAGCCGCGAAGCGTGATCGGCGGCCAGTTCCTGGCAGCGCTCACCGGATTCGCCGTACTGGCCGTCGCCGGTTCCTCCGTCTGGGCCGCCGCCGTCGCCGGCGGCCTGGCCCTCGGGGTCACGGCCCTGACGCGCACGCCGCACTCGCCCGCCGCCGCCACCGCGACGCTCGTGGTCGCCCAGCAGCAGCCCCTGGTGCCGTTCCTGCCGATACTCGTCGCCGCGACCGTCGTCCTGGTGCTCGTCGGCATGCTCGTCGGACGCAGCGGGGTGACCCCGCGCTATCCCACCTACTGGTGGTGACTACTACCTGCCCCGCTTCTTTCGCCCGGGAGGCCACGAGGCGACATCTTTCATCCGTTGAGCTCAAGACGACGGGTAGTCACGGTAGATCCTGGACCGCTTCTCCTTTCCGGGGAACACCATGATCATCAGTTGGACGGTGTCGCCGGACACCGTCGGCGGCCCGCCCGGCAGGTGCGGCCGCCCCCGGGCGACCGTCACCCGCCGAAGATGCTGTTCCCGCCCGCCGGCACGAACCTGGCCTGGAAGAATCGCAGGTGGGACGGCTCGTGGACGAAACGGAGGCCGCGTTTGATCCGGTCGCGCCCCTCATGGACTCGGATGACGCAGTCCGCCACCACGTCCAGGTGTGCCCGGGTGTAGACCCGGCGGGGAACGGCCAGCCGGACCAGTTCCATCGGCGGGTAGCGATTCTCCCCCGTCACCGGGTCTCGCCCGGCGGACAGGCCGCCGCGCTCGACACCGCGGATGCCCCCCTCCACGTAGAGCGCGGCCGCCAGGGTCTGTCCGGGGAACTCCTCCCTGGGCAGCAGCGGCAGCACCGCCAGCGCGTCGATGCAGACACAGTGCCCGCCGATCGGCCGAACCACCGGAACGCCTGCGGCGAGAAGCCGATGCCCGAGATACTCGACCTGGCCGACCCTGGCCCGGATGCTGCTCTCCTCCACCGACTCCTCGATGCCACGGGCCACGGCCTCCATGTCCCGCCCGGCCATGCCGCCGTAGGTGTGCAACCCCTCGAAGAGCAGGGCGAGGCCGCGCGCCCGCTCGGCCAGCTCGCCGTCGCGCAGGCCGATCCAGCCGCCGATGTTGGCGAAGCTGTCCTTCTTCGAGGACGTCACCGCGCCGTCGGTGAACGAGCACATGGCGAGCAGAATCTCAGCGATCGACCTGTCGCCCCAGCCCGCCTCCCGCTGCTTGACGAACCAGGCGTTCTCCACCGCCCGTGCCGTGTCGAACATGATGGGGATTCCATGCCGCCCGGTCAGCTCACGGACCGCGGCGAGGTTGGCCATGCTGATCGGCTGGCCTCCGGCCATGTTGACGGTCGCGGCCAGGGAGACGTAGGGGATCGCGTCACCGTACTCACCGATCACCGCCTCCAGCTTGGCAAGGTCGACGTCGCCCTTGAACGGGTGGCCGGAGGACGGGTCGTGCGCCTCGTCGATCACCACGTCGTGGAAGGTCGCGCCGTTGAGCTCCTGGTGAGCGCGGGTGCTGGGGAAGAACATGTTGCCGGGAATGTGGCTGCCCGGTCTGATCAGGACCCGGCTCATGATGTTCTCCCCTCCTCGGCCCTGGTGGACGGGGATGACGTGCTCGTAGCCGTAGTAGGTGCGGACGGCCTGCTCCAGCACGTAGAAGCTGCGTGCGCCCGCGTACGCCTCGTCGCCGGTCATGAGCGCGGCCCACTGCCGGTCGGACATCGCGTTCGTTCCCGAGTCGGTGAACAGGTCGATGTAGACGTCCTCGGAGCGGAGCAGGCACGGATTCCAGCCCGCCTGCCTGATCGTCTGCTCCCGATAGGACCGGCTGGTCTGCCTGATCGGCTCTACCGACTTGATCCTCCACGGCTCCGCCGGGTACTCGATCGCGTGGTCGTTCATCCTTCTCCTTCTCAACCCGTTGTCACTCGGACCGTGAGGTCCGGTTCCGCCCAGCGCCTGCCGTCACCGGACGGGACCAGCCCGCCGGGGAACATGGGCGGCTCGTCCCCCGTCGCCTCACCGAGCATTCCGCGCAACTGGAGCTGCGCGCTCTCGGCCATGACCTCGGAGATGACACCCACCTCGTGCATCCCGGTGACGTCGCCGACGTCGTCGGTCCGGGTGGATGCCTCCGCCATCGCCTCCGCCATCGCCTTGGCCATGCCGGAGAAGTCGTCGGAGACCACGCCGCCGACCAGGTCGACGAACGCCTCCGCGGCCGCTCCCCGGTGCTCGGCCACCTTCCTCGCCTGCCAGAAGTACGACTCCTCATCGGTGTGCGTCTGGTAGAACGCCACCAGGAAGTCGCGGAACAGCGCGAACTCCTGCCGGTAGCGGTTCTCGAACTCGCCGAAGCAGCGTTCCTCGTCCAGGGTCCCGGCGAGCACGCTGTTGACGGACCGGGCCGCCAGCAGCGCGCTGTACGTCGACAGGTGCACGCCCGAGGAGAAGACGGGGTCGATGAAACAGGCGGCGTCGCCGACCAGTACCAGCCCCGGCGACCACAACACGGTCCGGTCGTAGGAGTAGTCCTTACGCACCCGCAGCTCGTCGTACGGCTTCGAGGACGACCGCCTGGCTCCGCTCAGATAGCTCTTGATCAACGGGCACTCGTCGATCAGCGCGGCCAGCGCCGCCTCAGGATCGCCCTGTACCCTGTCCGCCGCCTCCCGCCTCACCACCGCGCCGACGCTGGTCAGCGTTTCACTGAGCGGGATGTACCAGAACCAGCCGCTGTCGAACGCGACGCAGAGGATGTTGCCGGAGTTGGGCGGTGGCATCCTGCGGCCGTTCTCGAAGTAGCCGAACAGCGCGAGGTTACGGAAGAACGGGGAGTACTCCCGCTTTCCGCCCACCTCGTCGTGAAGCCTGCTACCGGAGCCGGAGGCGTCGACGACGAACCTGGCGGTAGCCTCGCGGGCGGTGCCCTCGGGATTCACGTAGCGGACACCGCAGACCCTGCCGCCGCCGTCGCGCAGCACGCCGGTCACGCGGTGTTCCTGCCGCACGTCCACGCCGAGCCGTACCGCGTTCTGGAGCAGGATCGCGTCAAACCTCGTCCGCTCGACCTGAAGGGCGTAGGAGGTCGGGCCCGCCATCCGCCGGGACAGCGCGAACGAGAACGTCCAGGGCTCCGGATTGGCCCCCCACTTGAAGGTGCCGCCGCGTTTTGGGGTGAAACCCGCCCGCAGGATCTCGTCTCGCACGCCCAGCATCGCGCAGATGCCGTGAACCGTGGAGGGCAGCAGGGACTCACCGATCTGGTAGCGGGGGAACGTCTCCTTCTCCAGCAGCAGGACTCGGTGCCCATCGAGCGCGATCAACGACGCGGCCGTGGACCCACCTGGTCCACCCCCCACGACGATGACGTCGAAGTCATCGGTCATGAAACCTCTTCCGGGATGTTGGACTGGATGCCGGATGTGATGTGGGTGAGAGTGGCGAGCTGGGAGATCGTGGGAAGCCGCAGCACGTCGCGGATCGTGCAGTGGATTCCGGCCGCCCGCAGCCGGGCGGCGAGTTCGGCCGCCAGGAGGCTGTGGCCTCCGACGTCGAAGAAGTTGTCGCGGATGTCGGCCCGTTCCACCGAAAGCACCTCGCACCAGATCGCCGCGATCAGCTCCTCGACCGATGTGCGCGGCGGTACCGAGGACGTGGTCTCCGCTCGTCGGAGGACGGAGCGGTCGACCTTGCCGTTCACGTTCAACGGCAAGGCGTCCAGCACGGTGATCGTGGCGGGCACCAGGTAGTCGGGCAGCTCCGCCCGCAGCGTCTGGGCCACGGACTCCCGCACGTCCGTGTCGGTGAGAACGACGTAGGCGGCGAGGCGGAGGTCGCCTTCGGGCCCCTCGGGGACGACGGCCGCCTGCCGCACTCCAGGCTGGGCCAGCAGGAACCGCTCGACCTCGCCCGGCTCGACCCGGTGTCCACGGATCTTGACCTGGTCGTCCAGGCGGCCGAGGAACTCCAGAAGACCGCCGGGGAGCAGCCGGCAGAGGTCTCCGGTCCGGTACCACCGTTCGCGGCCTTCCTCTGGGAACCGCTCCGCGGTGAGCCCTGCCTGGTTCAGGTAGCCGGTCGCCACACAGGCTCCGCCGATCTGGAGCTCGCCCGGCTCTCCCTCCGGTACGGGCCCGCCGTCCTCACCGACGAGACGGGCCCGGACGTTCGCGATCGGCCGTCCGATGACCGGGGAGTCGTGCTCGTCCAACCGGCAGGCGGTGGCGAACACCGTGCACTCGGTGGGACCGTACAGGTTGACGGCCGTCATCCCGTCCACCCGGGACAGCCGGGACCACAGCGTTCCGCTGATCGCCTCCCCGCCCATCAGCAACAGCTCCGGCCGTGTCCCGGGGACGAGCAGCCCCGCGTTCACCATGGCCTCGACGAGCGTGGGAACGGCCTCCACCACGGTCAGTCTCCGCTCCCGGATGAACCGGACATAGCCCTCTGGGTCCTTGCGCACGTCGTCCGGGACCAGATGCAGCTCGTGCCCGCCCGCCATCCACAGCAGCGGGTTCCACGACGCGTCGAACACGAGCGGCAGGCCGTGCGCGACCCGGTGGCGGTCGCCGCCCCCGAAGTGGCGGGCCTCCAGCTCGTGGTAGAGGTTGACCAGACCGTGGTCGGCGACGACGACGCCCTTCGGCCGTCCGGTGGAACCGGAGGTGTAGATGACATAGGCGGCCGAGCTCGCGGGCGACGGCGCGGGCGGCGCGGGGTCGTGGGCACGCAGGTCGGCCTGCCACCGGTCCCGGGGCAGGTCCACCCGGCGGGTCCCGGGCGGCAGCGAGACCGTGAGCTCCGGCGCGTCGGTCAGGAGCAGCCCCGGGCGAGCGTCCTCCAGGATCGCCCCAAGCCGGGTCTCGGGCGCGTCGACAGCGACCGGGACGTACACGCATCCGGCCTTCGACACGGCCAGCGGCACGATGACGGCGAGCACCGATCTGGTCATCGCGCACGCGACCGCGGTACCGGGCGTGACGCCGAAACCCGGGCCGGAACCCGCTGCGCCGGGGCCGGACGCCCGGAGCAGATGGGCCAGCCGGTTGGCCCAGGTGTCGAGCTCCTGAAAGGTCCAGGAGCGGCCGTCCGCGACCAACGCCGTCAGATCCGGCGTGCGCCGAGCGCGCCGCTGGAAGACGTCCGCCCAGGTGATGTCCGGCAGCGGGCGGGTGTCACCGATCAGATCGCGCCTGCTCATGAAGCCGGCTCGTACGCACTCGTGAGACCTCGCGTGCGGCCGCCTCCGCCGTTCTCGACGTGGTGGGCCCCGGCGATGGGTTCCTTGCCCGCCCGGCGCTCCGCCGCGGAACAGCCCAGTCGCCGGTCCTTCGTCACCGGTTCATCCGCCGCCGGGGGGATTATGGGGATCACCCTTGCGAAAGCCGCCCGAACCGGCGTCGGCCCCTGACATACCGACATCTGCCTGTCTCCCCTTTTGCGTTTGCCCGACAAGTAGTCAGACGAACGTAGGCCCACGTCCCGCGGGAGGCATCACCCAGGAGGGTGATTATCGGTCAGCCAGGAAGGGGGCAAACGGCCCCTCGCTAATCCGCCGAACAGCATGGCCGAGAGGAAGGCGTGCTTTCACCCCGCCGCCCCGGTCCGGTCGGCGACGGCGGCATACGGGAATCCAACCCTGTAGGTCTCAAGGCCCGCCGCGGCCACGGAGGGGTGCACAGGCATCGGCTCCTGGCACGAGACACCGTGCCGGGAGCCGGCTTACCAGGCTGGAGCGGATCACGGTGTCCAGGCCGGGTCCCGGCCGATGAGGCCGAGCAGGTGGTCGAACCGCGGGGCGTCGTCCGGCACCGCCACCGGCGGCCCGAAGGCGCCGCGCTGCCTGCCCGTCTCCGCCATCCGGCCGGTGAAGTCCAGCGCCCGCGAGACGGCCTCGGGGTCCGGCTCGTACTCCTGGCCGGTGGCCCTGGCCAGGTCCCAGCCGTGCACGACCATGTCGACGAGGTACATGTGGGCCAGCATGGTCATCGGCAGGCCCATGGCGGGGCTGCTCCCCTCCCATGCCTCGGGCCGTGACCAGGCGGCCAGCATGCGCTCCGCCCGCTCGGGGAAGTCGCCCGCGTAGGGCCCCTGCTCGACGTTCGGCCCCTTGCGACCCAGCGACTCGAACATCTCCGCCACCCACTCGAGGTGGTTGATCAGGTCCTTGACGTCGAACTTCGCGCAGGGCGTCGAGGACCCGAGCTGCTCCTGCCGTACCGCGCGTACCAATCCCGCGGTCCGTTCGGTGGCGTGTGTCATCAGCGGCATCATGTCGTCCATGGCAGCCATCGTGCCCCGCCTGCCCGAGGCGCGGCTTGTAGAAACGCGACAGCGCGGCTGGGTCGACCCGTACGCGGGGCTCAGCGCCTTCAATTTCGCCCGCCAGGCGCCATCACCCGAAATTTCGGCGTATGTGGATCACTTCTGGGTCGTCAGCTGGACCGACCTCGCCGAGCCGTACGAACAGCGCATCGTCTCGCACCCCACCGTGAACATGACGATCACCCAGGACTTCCACCGGATCGCGGGAGTGATCAAGGGTGGGTTCTCCTACACGATGCGGGGCAGCGGCCGCGTGCTCGGCGCGCGCTTCCGCCCCGGTGGCTTCCGGCCGTTCCTCGGCGGCCCGGTGTCCCGGCTGACCGGCCGTTTCGTGGAGATCGACGAGATGTACGGCGCAGCGGGCGCGACCCTGGTCGAGCAGGTCCTGGCCGAGCCCGACGTGCGGGCCGCCATCGCGCTCACCGAGGCGTTCCTGCTGGGTCTGGGGCCGGATCAGGATCCGCTGGCGGAGGAGGTCGCGGCGCTGGTGGCGATGGTGGAGAGCGACGTGTCCGTGACCAGGGTCGACGAGCTGGCCGCCAGATCGGGGCGGTCGGTGCGCTCGCTGCAGCGGCTGTTCCGGGACCAGGTCGGCATCGGCCCCAAGTGGGTGATCCGCCGCTTCCGGCTGCACGAGGCCGCGGAGCGGGTATACCGGGGCCTCGACCTCGCCACACTGGCCGCCGAGCTCGGCTACACCGACCAGGCCCATCTGACCCGCGACTTCACCGCCGCGGTCGGCATGCCACCCGCCGCCTACGCCCGGCTCAGCGGCCAGGCCCGACCCTGACGTCCGTCTCTCCTTCTCGCACCGGGCGATCCGCTCGCACCGGCCACCAGGTCGGCCGGGGTGACAACTAAAGACCAAGTGATCAGCAAGTGAGAACCTCGATCATGATCCTTTTCGTGAAGCGGAAAGGATCATGATGAAGAGGACAGCGTTGCTGCTGAGCACGGTGGTGCTCAGCGGGCTGCTGGCCGCCACCCCCTCATACGCCGCCACATCCTCCGCCCCCGCGCTCAAGACCGCTGTGGCCCAGGTGAAGGCGAGTCCCGCCAAGCGGTCGGGCGCGTGTCCGACCACGGTGGGATTCTCCGCGGTGGTGGCGGCCAAGGGCAAGGGCATCATCCGTTACAGGTGGGTACGCGGCGACGGCGGCAAGAGCGTCGTCAAGAGCTTCCGTGTCAACGGCTCGCGCAAGGTGGTCGTGCGAGACCGGCAGACCTTCGACCGCGACACCACCGGCTGGCAGGCCATCGAGATCCTGGGCAAGAAGGGTCTGTCGGGCAAGGCGCGGTTCAGCGTCGCCTGTGAGGGTCCCGCACAGGTGTGGAACGTCTCCCACCCGCTGCCCGCCCAGCCCGGACGGCCGCTGGAGTCGGCGGCGGACGTGGACGTCAGCCCGGCCGCCTACAACGGCGTTTGCCCGGCGACGGTACGGTTCACCGCGACCATCCAGGTCTCGCGCACCCCGGCCACCGTCGACTACCGGTGGATCGACAGCATCACCGGCGAGGGACGGCCGGAGTCGCTGTACTTCGCCCCCGGCGGGCCGCGCCTCCGCCAGGTCACGCTGCCGATGAGCGTGGGCAGCTCCGCCCGCGGGTGGAAGGCCGTCCGTATCCTCACCCCCGGCGGACACGACTCCGGCCGCGCCGACTACGCGGTGACCTGCAAGAGCGGCCCGGCGCCCACCCCGACGTCCACTCCGAGTTCCACCCCGAGTTCCACGCCGAGCTCCACCCCGACGTCCACGCCCACACAGCCTCCGGCGACGCCGGGACGGCAGATCGTGGAGCTCACCCCGGGCGACTACGCGGGCACCTGCGTGGAGCCGGTCGCGTACCGGGCCGCCGGGCGGGTCACGCTCCCCGCCGGAGCCGCGCAGAAGGTCACGTACTGGTGGCTCGTGGACGGCGCCGCCTGGCAGAAGCAGGTGCTGGACTTCCCCGCCTCCACCCAGGCCCGCTCCCAGGACGTCTCCGCCTCCTGGACCCTCGGTGCCGCCGGGGGCGGCCCGCACAAGGTCGGCCTCACGGTCGAGGGCGGCCCCTCCCAGCCTGACGAGCGCTCGTACACCTTCACCTGCGACGAGGGGCCCAACGACGCCAATGTGACCTTCCGCTACGTGCTCGTGCCGCTCTACGCGGGCGACTGCGACCGTTCCTTCAGCATGCGCGTGGACGGGCTGTTCACGACGGACCGGGAGACCGAGGTCAGGTACCGCCTGGTGGCCGACGGCCAGCCGGGGCCGGTCAGGAGCCAGGTGCTCAAGCCCGGCATCGTCCAGACGATCGGCGATTTCTGGAACAAGTCCGCGCAGAGCAGCGGAAACGGCACCGTACGGCTTGAGGTGCTCAACCACAACAAGCCGTTCACCCAGCAGACCTACTCCTGGACCTGTGTGCCGAAGGACCCGACCCCGGGCACGGTCCGCATCGGCGGGCTGACCTCGGTGGCCTACCACGGCGACTGCGACGCCGCGCCGTACCCGACCGCGTGGGCGAACCTCCATGCGGCTCCGGACACGGAGATCAGCTACCGCTGGATCATCGACGGGAAGCCGGACGACACCCGCACGCTCAAGGTCGGATCCAGCGGATTCCTCGGCCTCCAGTCCGCTCACTGGACCCGGAGTTCGAAGACCGGCGGAACGGTCGCCATCGAGGTGCTGAACCACAACAGGCCGACCAAGCAGGCCGCGTATCCGGTGAACTGCATCTGATCGACATCATCCCGCCCGTGGTCCCCTGCCCCGGCAGGGGACCACGGGCTTTCATGTTCTCCGGCGTGCCTTATCACCCGGCTTGGGCCTACCTCCGAATCCGGTCCGATCCTCCCCGGAAGCCGGCCCTACCGCCGTCCGTAGGCGAGGAGCACCATGCCCCTGACACCGAGGCGGCGTCAGGGGCATGGCCAGGAGTATCGATCAGACGGTGTTCCAGTAGCCGGCGCCGATCGGATCGATCTGGCCGGGCGAGCACGCGTACTGCACGATCTGCGCCCCTACCTCCAGGCTTTCCGACAGGATCGTCACGCACTTTCCACTGTGCCGGGCGACCAGCATGAAGTAGCCGCCGCCGATCGGAGCCGGCACCTTCTGGAACTGCTGCTGGAAGGCACCGGCGCACTCGGTGAGCGCAAGGCGTGCGTTGTTCGCCTGGGAGGCGTTCTCGACCGTCGCGCACAGTCCCGTGCCGGCATTGCGGAGCTGGACATATCCGCTTGAGTTGATCTCCATCCACTGCTGGTAGGTGCTACCGCTGCAGGCGTCCTGCTTGGGGCCGTAGCCGAAGGAGGAGTCGTAAGCGCTGGCGCACAGGTTGCTGTGCCAGTTGTGCACCCGGTTGTAGATGTACGTCGCCGGTGGAGTGTTCCAGTAGCCGGCGCCGATCGGATCGATCTGGCCTGAGCCGGGCGAGCACGTGTACTGCACGATCTGCGCCCCTACCTCCAGACTCTCCGACAGGATCGTCACGCACTTTCCACTGTGCCGGGCGACCAGCATGAAGTAGCCGCCGCCGATCGGAGCCGGCACCTTCTGGAACTGCTGGTGGGAGGCGCCGGTGCAGGTTTCCGCCCCGAGCGGCATGTTGTCGCCGGTGGCGGCGCCCCTGACCGCGAGGCAGGCGCCGTTGAAGGCGCTGACGAACTTGACGTATCCGCCGACCGTGGCGATCTCGCGAAACTGCGCGAAATGGTTGACCGTGTCGAAGCAGTTGATCTGCTTGCCGGAGCCGTAAGAGGAGGAGCCGGAAACGCACAGGTTGCTGTGCCAGTTGCGTAACAGTCTGTAGGTGTAGTTCGACGCGACGGTGGCGCCGGCCGGGGCGGCTGCTCTCGTCTGGGTGGTGGCGCTTGCCACACTCGGGGTGAACAGGCTCGTGCAACTCAGGATGAGTGCGGTGCCGATCGCGGCAAGCCTGCTCAGGGTGCTGAGCTTCATTGCTGATTCCTTTTCCGGTGACGACGTGACCGCGCCGGCCAAGGGCCGGTCGCGGTGTGGCCCCACGATCCGGGTGGCCGTTAGGGTCACTGTGCCGACCAGGCATGTGAGCGGGCATGTGACGTCTGCCCATGGCCGGAGGGGTCGGCCGCACCGGTGTAGGTCGATGCCCTTGGTCGGCGCCTGAGGTCCTGCATCGACCCGCCCGGCGGCATCGCCGTGAAAAGGTGCTCTCTCGCCGCGCGCCTGGATCTGGGCCAGGCGGAAGGGCTTGGTGCCGGTCCCGATGACGTCGCCGCCGAAAGAAGGACTCCGGAGAACACCGAAGGCGCCCCGGCCGGCGGGCCGGGGCGCCTTGGTGAGACGATCTAGCGCTGGGCCTCGATCATCCAGTGGTGCTTCTCCAGGTCCTGAGTGATCTCGATCAGGAGGTCCTGGGTCACCAGGTCGGGCTTCTCGGTGGCGGCGATCCGCTCGCGCATCCGGCGGATGATGGACCCGAGAATGTCCGTCATGGCGGCGACGACCTTGCCGTCGTTGATGTAACCCGCCTCCAGTTGCGGCACCTCGGTGTGGTTCGCGACCGTGGTGGACCGGCCGTCGGGGTTGCACCCCATGGCGACCGCGCGCTCGGCGACGGTGTCCGCGTGCTTCCTGGCAGACGAGACGATCTTGTCGAGCTGCAGGTGCAGTGTGCGGAAGTTATGGCCGATCACGTTCCAGTGGGCCTGCTTGGTCAGGAGCGACAGGTCGAGCAGGTCGACGAGCGCGCCCTGGAGCACCTGGCCGACGACCTTCTTGTCTTCTGGCTTGAGTGGACTGGTGATCGAGGACATGAAATTTTCCCCCTATTTCGAGCTCGGTTTCCCGTTTGCTACGAAATGTCCGTACCCACCTATCCGCATCCCTATCCAGCTTCTTAAATTGACAGTGTCATGATGACAGTGTCACTATCGATACATGGAATGGACCATCGGTGAACTGGCTGAGCGGGCGTCCGCGGCTCTGACCCCCACCGCCCGGCTCAACGGGCGGGTCAGGGACGTGCCCAACGAGCGACTCATCCGGTGGTACGCCACGATCGGCCTACTCGACCCCCCCTTGGCCCGGCGCGGCCGGGTGGCCCTGTACGGCAGGCGCCACCTGCTCCAGCTCATCGCGGTCAAGCGGCGCCAGGCCGACGGCCGGACCATCGCCGAGATCCAGGCCGAGCTGACCGGGGCCACCGACCAGACCCTGGAGTCGATCGCCCGCATCCCCGAGCGGTCGCCAGAGCACCCCACCGAGGCTCTCTCCCCCAGGACGGCACGCCCGCGTTTCTGGGCCGAGCCGTCCTCGGCTCCGGCGGAGACCGGCCTCACCGCACCGCGGAAACCCGTGCCACCACCGAAACCCGCCCCCGCCGACACCTCGCCCCTTCCGGCGTCGTCCGGCGGGGCCACGCCCCCACCCGGCCGGGCAGAGCCCCGCCCCGCCCCGTCCGGCCAGACCACACCTGGCCAGACCACACCCGGCCGGGCCGCGCACGGCCCGGCCCCGTCCCGTCGGCCCGTGCCCCGGGCGGGCACACCCGCAACGCCCCCGCCCCGTCCGGCGGCCCCCCGTCCGGCCGCGGAAACCCGGCCGCCCGCGGTGATCGTGCACGGCGTACGCCTGGCGGACGGCGTGACGCTGCTGCTCGACGGCGGCGGCAGCGGCGGACGCACCCCCTCACCCGACGACCTCGCCGAGATAGCCGCCGCGTCACGGGAGCTCCTGTCGCTCCTGCGCGAACGCGGCCTCACACCTCCGGAAGGAACGCAACCATGATTACCTCGATCGCAACACTGTCACCGGAGGAGTGCTCGCCCGTCCCGGACGCCGGGCTGGGGACGCTCACCACCGAACGCGGCAACCTGCCGCTGGAGAGCGTGGACGTGACCGCCGCCGTGTCCGGCCTGATGGCCGGGGTCGAGGTGGTCCAGGGCTTCCACAACCCGCACGACGTGGCGCTGGAGGCGACGTACGTCTTCCCGCTGCCCGACCGCGCCGCCGTGACCGCCTTCAGGATGGAGGCCGACGGGCGGGTCATCGAGGGCGTGCTCAAGGAGCGCGGCCAGGCCAGGGCCGACTACGACCAGGCGATCGCCCAGGGCAGGCGGGCTGCGATCGCCGAGGAGGACCGCCCCGACGTCTTCACCATCAGGGTCGGCAACATCGTGCCCGGCGAGCGGGTCACCGTCCACCTCACGCTGAACCAGCCGCTCCCGTACGAGGACGGCGCGGCCACCTTCCGCTTCCCGCTGGTCGTCGCCCCCCGCTACATCCCCGGCACCCCGCTGGACGGCGAGCGGGCGGGCGACGGGTGGACCCCGGACACCGACGCGGTCCCCGACGCCTCCCGGATCACCCCGCCGGTGCTGCTGCCCGGCTTCCCCAACCCGGTACGGCTCTCGCTGGCCGTCTCCGTCGACCCGGCGGGGCTGGAGTTGCGCGAGATCCGCTCCAGCCTGCACGCGGTTCTCCAGGAGGGCGGCACGATCCGCCTCCAGCCGGGCGAGCGGCTGGACCGCGACTTCATCCTGCGTCTGGCCTTCAACGCCTCCACCTCCCTGGCGGTGGTCCCCGACGACGAGAACGGCGAGGGCACGTTCACGCTGACCGTCGTCCCCGAGGCGGCACCCGCCGGAGCGAGGGCCAAGGACGTGGTGCTGGTGCTCGACCGCTCGGGCAGCATGACCGGCTGGAAGATGGTGGCCGCCCGGCGCGCCGCCGCCCGCCTCGTCGACACGCTCACCTCGCGCGACCGGTTCGCGGTGCTCTCCTTCGACACCGTCGTGGAGCGGCCGGACGGCCTCGGCGAGGGGCTCTGTGCGGCGTCCGACCGCAACCGCTACCGGGCCGTGGAACATCTGGCCAAGCTGGAGGCGCGCGGCGGCACCGAGATGCTGGCCCCGCTTGAGCAGGCCGCCGCGCTGCTCGCCGACTCCGCCAGGGACCGGGTGCTGGTGCTGGTCACCGACGGGCAGGTGGGCAACGAGGACCAGATCCTGAAGCGGACCGGATCCCGGCTGGCCGGTGTGCGGGTGCACACGGTCGGCATCGACAGGGCGGTCAACGCCGGGTTCCTGGGCAGGCTCGCCGGGCTGGGCGGGGGCCGGTGCGAGCTGGTCGAGTCCGAGGACCGGCTTGACGACGCGATGGAGCACATCCACCGCAGGATCGGCGCCCCCCTGGTCACCGACCTGGCCCTGCACTCCGACGGGCTCGACCTGATCACCGAGACGGTCGGCCACGTCGGCTCGATCTACTCCGGCGTCCCGCTCACCGTCCTCGGCCGCTACCGTGGCGCCGCCACCGGGGCGCTGACCGTACGGGGCCGGGACGCCGCGGGCCTGCCGTGGGAGCGGCGGGTCGCCTCGGCGACGGTGGACAACCCGGCGGTACGGGCGATCTGGGCTCGGGGGCGGCTGCGGACCCTGGAGGACCGCTACGCGATCGGCGACCGGTCGCTGGAGGCCGAGATCGTGGAGACCTCGCTCAGGTACGGGGTGCTCTGCCGCTTCACCGCCTTCGTCGCGGTCGACACGCAGGTGGTCGCCGAGGGCGGTCCCGGGCACCGGGTGATCCAGCCGGTGGAGCCGCCCAGCGGCTGGGAGAACCCCGTCGCCGCCGCGCCGATGATGCTGACCTCGATGGCCGCCCCGAGCGCGATGCCGAGGCCGCCCATGGGGCCGCCCGGGATGGCCGCTCCCGGTTCCATGCCGAAGTTCGCGGCGAGCGCGATCGGCGGCGGCCTGCCGCAGGAGGCGGCGGCCGGCGGCTTCGACGACCGCGCCCGGATGCTGCCCCGTCCGGTGCCGGCCCCCGAGCCGCAGGGCAGGCCGCAGGAGCCGCCGCGGGAACTGCTCGCCGAGGAGCTGAAGCGGCTGCGCGCCGCGGCGTCCCTGCCCGCCGCCGAACGGCTGTGCGTGCTGGAGGACCTGGGCAGCCGCCTCGCGGCCCTGGTGGTCTACCTCGGCGGCCACGCGGAGCTGGCGGCCCTGGCCGAGGAGCTGCGGGCCGGCGGGGACGTGGACGCCCTGTGGCAGCGGGCCGTGGCGGTTCTGGAGGCCCTGGTGGGCACTGGCGGACGCCGTCCGTTCTGGAAGCGATGACCTCTTCCGGGCCCGGACGGACCATCGGACGGGCCGGGCCCGGAGAAGGTGTCCGCTGAACTCCGTCGCCCGTGGCGTTCTCCGGCGCAGGACACCGGAGGTCCGCCGTTCCCGGCACCACGGGCATGGTTCGACGGGGCCGGTACGGGACAGCGGGCTTCCCGGCCTCGCGGCTCCACATAAAGTAGCGGAATGGTGATTCTGGACGGCGGCCTGGCCACCCATTTGGAGGAGCTGGGCGCGGACCTGCGAGACGACCTGTGGTCGGCGAAGCTCCTGCTGGAGAACCCCTCCGTGATCCGGCAGGCGCATCTCGACTACTTCACCGCCGGTGCCGAGGTGGCGATAACGGCGAGTTATCAGGCGAGCATACCGGCGTTCCTGCGGCGGGGACTGAGCGCCGCCGAGGCCGAGGACCTGATCCTGCTCTCCGTGCACCTCGCCGCCCAGGCCAGGGACACCCACGGCTCGGGCACCGTGGCCGCCAGCGTCGGACCGTACGGCGCCTACCTGGCCAACGGCGCCGAGTACACCGGAAAGTACGATCTCGACGAAGACGGCCTGACCGACTGGCACCGCGACCGCTGGCACATCCTGGCCGACAGCGAGGCCGACCTGCTGGCCTGCGAGACCATCCCCTCCTACCCCGAGGCGAGGGCGCTCCGGCGGCTGCTGGCCGAGACGCCGGGGATGCGGGCGTGGGTGAGCTTCTCCTGCCGCGACGGCGAGCACATCAACGACGGCACCCCGCTGCGGACCGCGGCCCGCCTGTTCGCCGGCAACCCCCAGGTGATCGCGATCGGCGTCAACTGCACGGCACCGCGCCACGTGCTCAACCTGATCTCCCAGATCAAGGGCAAGCCCACCATGGCCTACCCCAACTCCGGCGAGGTCTGGGACTCGGCGAACCACCGCTGGCTCGGGCTGGCCGACCCGGTGGAGTTCGGCGAGGCGGCGGCCGGGTGGAACGCGGCGGGTTCCGCCTTCGTCGGCGGCTGCTGCCGCACCACGCCGGAACACATCCGCCAGATCCGCGCCCACCTGGCCTGACCGGGTGAGGTCCCGCCGTCACCCCGCCGGCGGGACCTCGGCGACCGGGCCGGGGTCGCAGCGCCGCCGCAGCGCTCCAGGTGCCGGGTCGCGACCGGCCTGCTTAAAAACGTTTCAGCAGTGACGAACAGGTCGGGCACCATCGATGCCGCCTCAACACCCCAGGCGGGATCGCCGGATTGATACGTTCTCGCCGGCCGGAACCCCGCACTACCCCCGGACACCGCGACGGCCTACGGTAGTGATCGGCCGGCGCCCAGGACGCCGGAGCGCGTTCCGCCCCCAGGAGGTCTCTTGTTCGTCGACATGCCCCTCGACCAGCTCAGGGAGTACCGGCCCGAACGCCGGGAACCCGACGGGTTCGACGCCTTCTGGGCGAGGACGCTTGCCGAGACCCGCGAGCACGACCTGAACGCCGTCTTCACCGAGGTGGAGACGGACCTGGCCCTGGTCCGCTGCTTCGACGTCGGTTACGCGGGCTTCGGCGGCCAGGAGATCAAGGGCTGGCTGCTGCTGCCCGCCGCGGCCGAGGAGCCGCTGCCGTGTGTGGTGCAGTACATCGGCTACAACGGCGGCCGGGGGCTGCCGCACGACTGGCTCACCTGGCCCGCGGCCGGATGGGCGGTCCTCGTCATGGACTCCCGCGGGCAGGGCGGCGGCTGGCGGCCCGGTGACACGCCCGATCCGGTGGGAGGCACCGGGGCGCAGAGCAGCGGCAAGCTCACCCAGGGCGTGTCCGACCCCGACGACTACTACTTCCGGCGCCTCTACACCGACGGGGTCAGGGCGGTCGAGGCCGCCCGCGCGCACCCACTGGTGGACGCCTCGCGCATCGTCGTCTCCGGCGGCAGCCAGGGCGGCGGCCTCGCGATGGCGGTGAGCGCGCTGGTACCCGGCCTGCTGTTCGCCTTCATCGACGTGCCGTTCATGTCGCACATCCGCCGCGCCGCCGAGATCACCGACGAGGACCCCTACGCCGAGCTCGGCCGGTTCCTCAAGTCCAACCGCCGCCGGGTCGACCAGGTCTTCGCCACCCTCGACCACTTCGACGGCATGAACTTCGCCGCCCGCAACACCACGCCCGCGCTCTTCTCCGTCGGCCTGCGCGACGGCATCACCCCCGCCTCCACGGTCTTCGCCGCCTACAACCACTACGCCGGTGACAAGGACATCCGGGTATGGGCCTTCAACGGCCACGAGGGGGGCGAGTCCGACCAGATCGCCGAGCAGCTCGGCATCGCCAGGAAACTGCTGACGGGCTGACCGGCCGGATATGCTTGTCGAAACGTTTTAGTCAAAAGCCAGAGGTGAGCTGTAAACGGTGACTTCGCTGGCGCTCGTACGGTTGTTACGTTTTAATCAGTGCACATGAGTTCGGTGAGCATCAAGGAAGTGGCCGCGCGGGCCGGAGTCTCCCCGGGAACGGTCTCCAACGTGCTCAACCGCCCGGAGAAGGTCGCCGAGTCCACCCGCTCCCGGGTCGAGAAGGCCATTCGCGAGCTGGGGTTCGTCCGGCACGGCTCCGCCTCCAGCCTGCGGGCCGGGCACAGCCGCACCGTCGGCCTCTCGGTCATCGACATCGGCAACCCCTTCTTCACGGATGTGGCCGCCGGGGTCGAGGAGGTGGCCAGCGAGCGCGGGTACGCGGTGATCCTGGGCAACTCCTCGGGCGACAGGCTCAAGGAGGAGCGCAATCTCCTGGTCTTCGCCGAGCAGCGGGTCCGCGGAGTGCTCATCACCCCCGCCGGGGGGGACCTGGCCAAGCTCGACCAGCTCAGGGGGCGCGGCATCAACGTGGTCCTGGTGGATCACCCCGCCGAGCGTGCCGACCAGTGCTCGGTGGCGGTCAACGACATCACCGGCGGCTCCCTCGCGGTCTCCCACCTGCTGGCCGCCGGGGCCGGCCGGATCGCCTACGTCACCGGCCCCCTCACCATCCGCCAGTGCGCCGACCGCCTGACCGGGGCCGAGCGGGCGCTGTCCGCGGCGGGCCGCGACCCCGGGCAGGCGCTGGAGGAGGTCGCGGTGAGCGCGATGAACGCCAGGTCCGGGCAGCAGGCCGCGGAGAAGCTCGTCGCCGAGGGACGGCTGCCGGACGCCGTGTTCTGCGCGAACGACCTGCTGGCCCTCGGCGTGCTGCGGGGGCTGCTCCACGCGGGCGTGCGGGTCCCCCAGGACGTCCTGCTCATCGGTTACGACGACATCGACTTCGCCTCGGCGTCCGCGGTCTCGCTCAGCTCGATCCGGCAGCCGACCCACCGGCTCGGCAGGGTGGCCACCGAACTGCTGCTCGACGAGTGCGACAACCCGGAGTCCCACGCCCACCAGCAGGTCATGTTCCAGCCCGAACTGGTCGTCCGCGAGTCGACCCGCTGATCTCCGCCGGCCGCCCGCGCGGAGACCCAGGACGTTCAGGTGCGCTCGCGTGCCCGAACGACGGCCTCCTTGGCGGCGCGGGCGGCCTCGGCCTTGGCGCTCGCGGCATACCTGTCGACGTACTCCTGGCCGGAGAGCTCCATCAGCGCGTACATGATCTCGTCGGTGACGGCGCGCAGCACGAGGCGGTCCTCCTCCATTCCGTAGTAGCGGGTGAAGTCCAGCGGCTTGCCGAACTTCACACCGGGACGGATGCCCAGCTTGGGCAGGATGCGGCCGGGAGGCATCATCTCGAAGGTGTTGACCATCGCCCACGGGATGACCGGCACGCGCGACTCCAGCGCCAGGCGGGCCACCCCGGTCTTGCCCTTGTAGAGACGTCCGTCGTGGGAGCGGGTGCCCTCGGGATAGATGGCGAGTACATGGCCTTCGTCAAGGATGCGCCTGCCGGTGCGGAGCGCCGCCTCGCTGGCCTTGCCCCCCGAGCGGTCGATCGGGACGGTGCCGACGCCACTGAAGAAGGCCCTGCTCACCATGCCCTTGAGGCCGCGGCCGGTGAAGTAGTCGGACTTGCCGAGAGAGATCACCTTGCGCCGCAGGAAGAGCGCGCCGAAGAAATGGTCGGCGAATGACAGGTGGTTTCCGGCCAGGATCACCGGCCCCTGCCTCGGCACATTGTCCACGCCCTCCACCCACGGGCGGAAAATCACGTGGAGTAGGGGTCCGAGGATCGCCTTCACCACCCAGTAGAACACTCCATGCTCCTTCAGTTGACAGGCGAGGACCTGGAGTTATCCTCCCACTTCCGGCCTCGGTCACCTACACCACCGAACCACCCAAATCGACCTCTCGCAAAACACGCCCCAGTCGTGCGACGATCGGGCGAACCTTACAAGGAGCCGCGATGCCAGTCATGCCCGGTGCGGAGGCGTACCACCATGCGGGAGGACAGATCGGCGTCCTGCTCTGTCATGGATTTACCGGATCGCCGCAGTCCCTGCGTCCGTGGGGCGAGTACCTGGCGGCGGCGGGCATCACCGTTTCGCTGCCACGGCTGCCCGGCCACGGCACCACCTGGCAGGAGATGAGCCACACCCGCTGGGAGGACTGGTACGCCGAGCTGGACAAGTCCCTGGCGGACCTGCGCGGCGCCTGCGCCGAGGTCTTCGTCATGGGCCTGTCGCTCGGCGGCTGCATGGCGCTGCGGCTGGCCGAGGTGCACGGCGACCGGATCAGCGGGCTGGTGATCGTCAACCCGTCGGTGACCAACGACGTGCCGCTGCTCAGGCTGGCCCCCCTGCTCAGGTTCGTGATCGCGTCGGTGCCCGGCGTGGCGGGAGACATCAAGAAGGAGGGGGCGACCGAGCTCGGCTATCCGCGCACACCGGTCAAGGCCGCGGCCACCCTCCCCCGGCTCTGGGCGCTGACACAGTCGGAGCTGAGCAAGATCACCCAGCCCGTACTGGTTTTTCATAGCCCACAGGATCATGTTGTGAAACCGGCGAGTGTGCGTATTCTGCGTGAGAAGCTGACCGGGGGGAATCTGAATGTGGTGGAGCTCGCCGACAGCTACCACGTCGCGACTCTTGACAATGATGCGGATCAGATCTTTGCGGGGAGCCTGGAGTTCATCAAGACGAACGCGTCTGTACCCTTGCAGAGAGACTGATCCCGAGCGGAGGATGCGCGGTCTCCGGGAGAAAGTGATCGGCCGATGAACAACGGGCCCAGCTAAGTGACACCTCAAAGTGACGAGGACGAGGTCTGGCGTCAGATCATCGCGTCCTTCAACGACCCCGCCGAGCATGACTCGGCACATCAGCCGTGGCCGGACAGCGAGAACTTGCCGGCCGAACCTCCGCGACGAGTGATCAAGCAGTCGGACGAGGAAGACCTCCTGCGTGAGGACGACCTGGTCGACGACGACGCGGACACCGACACCGAACGGAGTGACGGCGAAGAGGAGGAGCACTACGTGCCTCCGCCACCACCCCCGCTGCCCAAGACCGACGCCGCCACCAAGGTCGCATGGTTGGCCCTGTTCGGCGGGCCCGCCTACCTGCTGCTCAGCGCCGCGCTCAGCTGGAACCTGCAGGGCTGGATGCTGTTCACCGCGGTCGCCGCGTTCATCGGTGGTTTCGTGGCGCTGGTGGTCCGCATGGGAGACGGTCCGCCCAACGACTCCGGCTGGGACGACGGCGCGGTCATCTGAGCGGGAGGCCTCGCCTTACGGCTTGGCGCGCGTCGGGGTGCCGAAGCGCTCGATCACGTCCGTGTACTTGCCGGAGGCGTCGACCACGTGGCCGACCGACCACACGGTGCCGGTGCCCGGCAGATAGGTCACGGCCTGGAGCCGCACCGTCCGGGAGTCGGTGGTCTCGGGACCGCGCAACGCCTTGACCTTGTGCCCGTCGTAGCGGAGCAGGAACGCCTCGCCTGGCCGGTCCAGGTCGACCCCGGAGATCCAGAAGTGGCCCTTGCGGTCGCCGGTCACCCCGTACAGGCGGATGTCACCGGCGGGCGGGGACACCCGGGACCACTTCTTACCGTTCCACGACAGAATCAACGGGACGGTCTCGCCGGCCCCCCGGTAGAGGCCGCCGACGGCGATCGCCCGCTTCGGCCCGTCGAGGTGGACGTCACGCAGGTAGCCGCCGGGGATCTCGGGGGTCTTGAAAGGCTTCCAGCGCCCGCCGGACTGCCTCATGATCAACGGCCTGCCCGCGGCGTCGCCCACCGCCCACCCGTCGCTCCTGCCCGACAGCGCCACGCCGTACAGCGTGCCCCTGCCGGGAAGCTGGGTGAGCTTCCACTTCGAACCGGCGCCGGACACGATCAGGGGCAGCCTGCCACGGCGGCCGACGGCGACCACCCGGCCGGGGACGGCCGCCACCCCGCCCAGCCAGTCACCCGCGTGCAGTTTGTCGACGACGACCCTGTCGAAGGCCGCCCCGTCCCCCTTCGCCAGGTAGGGAAGACCGTCATGTCCCTCGCCGACGGCCCACAGCTCCGACGCCGAGGCCGCCGCGACGGAACGCAGGGGCCCCGCGCCCGTCGGGTCGTTGCGGATGCCGACCTCGTTCCAGGAGGAACCGTTCCAGTGGGTGATCGCGCCACGACTCTGCCAGACGTCCCAGACGCTCTGCTGGCCCACCGCCCACACACTCGTGGCCGAGACGCCCACCACGTCGGAGAGCGATCCGTCACTGCTCAGGCCCGCGCTGGCCGGAGCCTGCCAGGCATCGGCCACGGGCGGGCTGACGGGATCGGCATGTGCTGGAGAGGTGTGCGAGGACAGCAGGAGCAGGCCTCCCGCGCAGAGAGCCAGCGCACGCCGCGGAAGGCGACGGGTCATGTTTCAAATGGTACGGGGCTCCTCCCCTCCCCGTGTCCCGGTCTCTCCAGTTGACGGGCGTGATCCGGGAGGACTCCCTGCCGTTCGTCACGAAAACCCTGATCCCGCCGGTTTTCCCGGCTCCCCGGAAGGCGGGCTCCTCAGAGGTGGGACCCGGGGTGCCGAAGATCCAGTTCGACGATCACCGGCAGGTGGTCGGTGGCGGCCACCAGGTCCGCCGGATCGGCCTCGGCACCCCCGCAGGAGGCCACGGAGAGGCCGGCCATCGCGAAGATCGCGTCGATCCGTTTGTGCGGCCCCCTGGCCGGGAAGGTGAAGCCGTCACCGCGCGGTGAGACCGGGTAGCAGTCGGTCAGCCGTTCGGCGAGGTGCTGCCAGCTCGGCTGGCCGGACTGCTCGTTGATGTCTCCGGCCAGCACCGGCAGCGCGCCGAACCGGTCGGCCACCTCTCCCAGGAGCCTCACCGCCTCACCCGCGTGCCGGCGCCTGGCCGTCTCGTCGAGGTCGAGGTGGATGGAGCCGACGGCGATCCGCCGTCCCTCCGCCTCCACCACGGCGATCGCGATGGCCCGCCGCTCCAGGGGGAAGCAGGACTCCAGCAGACGTCCCTCCCCGTGCAGCAGCCGCACGCCGGGACCGGTCAGCACGGCGACGCCGCCCCTGCGGCGGCCGGCCGCCACGGATAGTCCGCCGAAGGCGGCCAGCCGTCTGCGCCTGCGGCGCCAGCAGAGGAACCGGGGCGCCTCCTGCACACAGAGCACGTCCGCGCGGAGCGCGGCGACCACCCGCTCCAGCGCCGGGATGTCGTCCCTCATGGAACGCACGTTGTAGCTGGCGATCCTGAGCACCACGGCTACCTCACTTCGCGACGCGTGACGCGAGGGTAACCGGGCGCCGCCGGATATACCAGCCATCCGCCCCTGATCGGTATGCGGACCGTCGGCGGGCGGCGACGTGCCCCGGCCGGGGGCGCCCCGCCCGGCGGACCGGAGAAGGGCTCCCCTGAGCGGCTTTCGGGAGGAAGACCCCGGTCAGCGCCTGCGGGCGAGATCCGCGGCGCCCACCAGGCCCGCCGAGGCACCGAGTTCGGCCAGCCGGATGTCGGCCAGCGGGCGGTGTCCCCGGCCACTCAGGTGCGTGGCGAAGAACTCGCGGGTCTCGTCGATCCACAGATCCGCGGCGCGCGAGACACCGCCGCCGAGCACGAAGCAGCCGGGGTCGAGGACGGCGACGAGGTCGGTCAGCCCCTGACCGATCCAGCGGGCCATCGAGGAGAACGCGGCCAGCGCGGCCGGGTCGCCCTGCCTGGCCGCCTCGGTGACCTCGTGGCCCTCGATCTGTTCCGGCGTTCCGCCGGCGATCTTCAGGAGCGTGACGGCCCTGTCCGGCTCGGCCTCGGCGATCTTCCTGGCCTCGTTGACCAGGGCGCTGCCACTGGCGTACTGCTCCCAGCAGCCGAGGTTGCCGCACCCGCACAGGCGGCCCTGGGGGACCGCCTGCATGTGGCCGAACTCGGCGCCCATGCCCCAGCGCCCCCGGTAGAGGGAACCGTCGAACACGATGCCGCCGCCGATGCCGGTGCCGACGGTCACGCACACCAGGTGGCTCTCCCCCCGACCGGCGCCGAACCTGGCCTCACCCCACGCCATCGCGTTGGCGTCGTTCTCCACCACGACGGGCAGGCCGACCAGGTCGGAGACCTTCTTCTGCAGGGGCTCCTCGCGCCAGGCGAGGTTGGGGGCGAACCGGACGATGGACCGGGTCTCGTCGACGAACCCGGCGGCGCCGAGACCGACGGCCTCGATCTCGCGGTCCCTGGCGAGTTCCAGGATCACGTCACCGATCGTGTGGGCGACCCGCTCGGGGTTCTCGGCCGGGGTGGGCCGCAGCAGGTGCGCGACGATCCGGCCGTCCTCGTCGACGACTCCCGCCGCGACCTTCGTACCGCCGATGTCCACGCCGATGGTCAGCGCCATTGTCCGTTTCTTCCTCTCCCCCTGGGGCTCACCCCAGGTCGATGTGCTCCACGGGGGTGTCCTCGCGCTCGCGCTCCCGTGCCCGCTGGCCTGGCGCGGGCTTGCCGAGCCCTTCGACCGCCGACTTGAAGGCGGCGAACAACTCGGTGCCGGCCTGCATGAGGTGATCGGTGACGGCGGCTCCCGACTCACGCTGCGCGGCCATCGCGCGGCAGACGGGGCAGGCCCGGCAGATGTACTCCTCGGGCTCGGAGACCGCCTCCTCCCACACGTCCCGCTCTCTTCCTCGGCCGCCACCGGAGAACGCGCTGCCGAAACCGGTCATCGTGCCCTTGATCAGATTCTTGCGCAGTTCCCTGGTCGCCTTCTGCTGCAGCGTGTCGAAGAGTTTGAACGCCTCCTCGGCCGCGCTGCCCAGTGGGTCCCTACCTGCTTCGGCCCACTCCTCACGCGCCTGCTCGTCCCGCCCGCGCTCCTCGGTCCCGCCCGGCTCCTCGCGCTCGCCGGGGCGGTCCCACGGGGCCCAGCCGGTCCGCTCCTCGCGCCGGGCCCGGTCGGCGCGCTCGAACCACTCGGCGCGCGCGTCGCGCTCGGCCTGCTCCGAGGCCGGGGCCCGCCCGGGATCCGAAGCCCCGGGCGCGATCTCGATCCGCTCGCCGGGCTCGATCCCCGCCTCAGCCGCCTCGACCACCTCGGCCAGCTCGGCGGACTCGGCCGATCCGGTACGCCCGGACTTTGCGGATCCTCCGGCAGGCTTCGCGCGGCGGCTCTTCTGGACCTTCTCGGCGCCCCCGGTGTCGGCCGCGACCTCCGGCGCCACGCCGGCCGCCTTACGCGGCCTCCTGGGCGCACGCGACTTCGGAGTCTTCTCGGCGGCTCCGGTGCCGGCGGTTTCGGCGGCGACCTCCGGCGTCACGGCGCCGGCCGCCTTACCCGGCTTCCTGGGCGCACGCGACTTCGGGGTCTTCTCTGCGTCATTCGTGTTATCAGTCATCAGGCCCTCCCGCTTCGAACCGTACCCGGAGAAACCCGTCTCGGAGCGCGGCTTCCCGCACCGACCTGCGAGCCAGCGCGGCGGGCAGGGCCAGGACCCGGCGGTAGGAACCGGCGTTGACGATCAGTTCGTCGCCCTTGCGCGCCAGATCCACCCCGTCCTTGTCCGCGAGCGGCAGGGCCAGGATCAGCTCGCCCTCGGCGGTGATCCGCAGCGGCGGGTCGACGGAGGGCGGGGCGAAGGGGTCGCTCCCCCGGTACATGGCCTCGGCGACACCGGCGAGGGCGTCGAGGCCGACGGGCTCGGCCTCGAGGTAGGGCACGGTGTGCACGGGCAGCGGCGCGAAGGACTCCTCGACCTCGGCCAGGTGCAGGGCCTGGGCCCGCACCCACCGCTGCCGCCACTCGTCGGCGCCCTCCGAGGGGAAGACCCGGTTGGCGATCACCGCGTCGACGCGGTAGCCGTACAGGCTGAGGGAGGTGAGCGTGCGGCGGGCCTCGGCCAGCACGACGGCCTCCGGGGTGAGCACCAGCCGGACGCTCGCGTCGGGTCCGGTGAGCAGCTCTCGCACCTCCAGCAACCCCCGGTGGAGCCGCTCCCCGGCGCCCACCACGTGGTCTTCCGGCACACTTACCTGCGCCAGGCGGCGGATCAGCGGGGAGAGGGTGCGCAGCAGCCGCCTGCCGACGGGCAGCAGCCGGTTCACGTGCCAGTCGAGGGCCTCGGGCAGGGCCAGCAGCCTGAGCGTCTCGGCGGTCGGGGCGCAGTCGATGACGATGACGTCCCACAGTCCGGTGCGCGCCTGCTCGCGCAGCTCCAGCAGCGCGATGACCTCCTCGGCGCCGGGCAGCACCGTGATCTCCTCGGCGGTCACCTCGTCGAGGCCGAGCTCGGCGAAGACGCCCCTGGCATAGTCGCGCAGCTCACCCCACTGGCGCTCCAGCGCCCGTTGGGTGTCGACCTGCTGCAGGGAGAGGCCGGGGGCGATCTCGGTGGGCTCCGTCGCGGCGTGCACGCCGAGGGCGTCGGCCAGCGAATGGGCGGTGTCCGTGGAGACCACCAGGGTCTTGAGGCCGGACCGGGCGGCGAGGGTGGCGGTGGCCGCGGCGGCGGTCGTCTTGCCGACGCCGCCCTTGCCGGTGAAGAGCAGGACCCGGCTCACGTCGTCCTCCCGAGGGACGGTTCCGCGATCACGCCCCGCTCCCTCATCGGGTCTCGACGCGCTTCTTCAGCCCCTTCAGGGCGGTGTCGACGATGACCTTCTCCGCCTTCCGCTTGATCATGCCGATCATCGGAACCTTGAGGTCGACGGCGAGTTCGTACGTCACCTCGGTGCCGCCGCCCGCGTCGGCGAGACGGTAGCTCCCGGTGAGCCCGGAGACCATCTTCCCCGCCTCGGCGATGTGCCAGTCGACCGACTCGTCGCCGTACCAGGTGTAGCGGAGGGTGTACTCGTCGCTGATCACACCCGCATCGAGGACGAACCTGACCGTGGCCGGGCGGCCGTCCTCCCCCGTGGAGAGGATCCGCGCGGACTTCACCTGGCCCGCCCACCGGGGATAGGAGGGGAAGTCGGCGATGACCGCCATGATGGTCGACCGGTCCGCGCCGATCGTGATGCTGGAGGTGGTGCGATCAGCCATGGGCCAACCGTACTGCTTCACGATCGTCCGCGTACGCCTGGCAGGGCCGCGACCGGCTACCACTCCAGCGCGAAGGGAACACCCCGGTTCCTGAAGTGCCCCACGTTGAGGCACTCGGTCCTGCCGACCCGGGTGCGGGCGGCGAGGGGCTGGTGTACGTGACCGAAGAGGGCGTAGCGCGGCTGGGTCCGCCGGATCGCCTCCAGGGTGGCCTCGCTGCCCCGCTCGAACCGCCGGGCCACCACGTCGTAGAGCAGTTCGGGGATGGCCGGCGGAATGTGGCAGCAGAGCACGTCGACCTCGCCGACGGCCTCCACCTTGCGGGCGAACTCCTCCTCGTCGATCTCGTACGGGGTCCGGTACGGGGTGCGCAGCCCGCCCCCGACGAAGCCGAAGCGCAGGCCGCCGATCTCCACGGTCTCGCCGTCGAGCACCCGGTGGCCCTCGCGCACGTACTCGGGCCAGTAGCGCGGCAGGTCCACGTTGCCGTAGGTGAGGTAGGCGGGGGTCGGCATCGCGGCGAAGATCTCACCGTACTGCCGCCTGACGGAGCGCTCGATGTGCTCGCGCGGGCCGCCCTCCAGCGACGCCCAGAGCGCCGAGGACATCGCCCGCGCCTCCTCGAACCGCTTGGCCGTCCGCAGCGCGATGAACTCCGCCGCCCGCTCCGCCCCGAAGAGCTCGGCGAAGATGCCCTGGGAGTGGTCGTCGTAGTCGACGAACAGGATCAGGTCCCCCAGGCAGATCAGGGCGTCGGCGCCCTCTCCCGCGCGGGCCAGCGCGTCAGCTCTCCCGTGTACATCGCTGACGACATGAACCCGCATGCCGGACATCCTAACCACCCGCAAATACCGGCATAAGTAACAAACCTCACACGGCGGCGCGGCCAACCACTCCAGACGAGAGCAGTTGGTACGGTGAAATTCCCGTTGATAACGCCTGGGTGACGAATTTACTCATGCGTAACTTATCGCGATAGCTTCCAGGCAGCCCATCGATCCGTGCGTCTCCAGGAGTGATCCGTGCGTGAGTACAGCGTCCCCGTGCTGGTGGATGTCCCCGCCTCCGCCAACCTGACCGACACGGTGTTCCGGCGCGCCGAAGAGGAGCCGGGCGCCGTCGCCCTGCGCCGCAAGGTCGGCGACGACTGGGCCGCCGTCACCGCCCGCGAGTTCCGCGACCAGGTCGCGGAAGTGGCCAAGGGCCTGATCGCGGCCGGCGTCGAACCCGGCGACCGGGTGGCGCTGATGTCGCGCACCCGCTACGAGTGGACCGTGATCGACTACGCGATCTGGGCCGCGGGCGCGGTCAGCGTGCCGATCTACGAGTCCTCCTCGGCCGACCAGGTCTCCTGGATCATCTCCGACAGTGGCGCGAAGGCCGTCTTCGTCGAGTTGGACTCGAACGAGGAGACGGTCCGCGAGAGCACCTCGGAGCTGCCCGGCCTCAAGGACGTCTGGCGCATCGAGGGCGGTGCCCTGGACGAGCTGACCGCGCTCGGCGCCGAGGTCGGCGACGACACGCTCGCCGAGCGCAGGGCCGGCCGCGGCATCGCCGACCTGGCCACCATCGTCTACACCTCGGGCACCACCGGCCGGCCCAAGGGCTGCCGGCTGACCCATGACAACCTGCTGTTCACCGCCAGGAACGTCGCGCACGGCCCGCTGGAGCGCCTCTTCACCGTGGACGACAGGGCGGCCCTGCTCTTCCTGCCGCTCGCGCACGTCTTCGCCCGCATCATCGAGATCGTGCTGATCGAGACGGGCACGGTCCTCGCGCACACCCCCAACATGAAGAACGTCGGCCCCGACCTGCAGGCCTTCAAGCCCACGTTCCTGCTGGGCGTGCCCCGCGTGTTCGAGAAGGTCTACAACGCCGCCGAGCAGAAGGCCACCGCCGACGGCAAGGGGAAGATCTTCCACGCCGCGGCGGAGACCGCCATCGCCTGGAGCAGGGCGGAGTCCACCGGCGGCGCGGGGCTGGGCCTGAGGCTCAAGCACGCCCTGTTCGACAGGCTCGTCTACGGCAAGCTGCGCGCCGCGACCGGCGGCAGGCTGACGGCGGCCGTGTCCGGCGGCTCCGCCCTGGGCGAGCGGCTCGGCCACTTCTTCCGCGGCGTGGGCATCGAGGTGCTCGAGGGCTGGGGCCTGACCGAGACCTCGGCGCCCTCCTCGGTCAACCTGCCGGGGGCCAACAAGATCGGCACCGTCGGCAAGCCGTTCCCCGGCGTCACCATCGGCATCGGCGAGCACGGCGAGGTGCTCGTCAAGGGCCGCCATGTCTTCGAGGGCTACTGGAACAACGACGAGGCCACCGCCGTGGCGATCGACAAGGACGGCTGGTTCCACACCGGCGACGTCGGAGAGCTGGACGGGGACGGCTACCTGCGCATCACCGGCCGCCAGAAGGAGATCCTCGTCACCGCCGCGGGCAAGAACGTCGCCCCGGCCCCGATGGAGGACCACATCCGCGCCCACCCGCTGATCAGCCAGGCGATGGTGGTCGGCGACGACAGGCCGTTCGTCGCGGCGCTCATCACGCTCGACACCGAGGCCCTGGAGCAGTGGAAGGCCGCCAACGGCAGGACGGACGCGGACCTCGCCGCCCTCAGCTCCGACCCGGCCATCGTCGCCGAGGTGCAGAAGGCCGTGGACAACGCCAACAAGTTCGTCTCCAGGGCCGAGCAGATCAAGAAGTTCACGGTGCTCGACGTCGACATCAGCGAGGAGAGCGGGCACCTCACCCCGACCCTCAAGGTCAAGCGCGCCGTCGTGATGCGCGACTTCGCCAAGCAGGTCGAGTCCCTCTACGGCTAGTCAGGGGGTCTCCACGGACTCCAGAACGCGGGCGAAGCGGGAGGCGGCGAGATCCCAGCTCCACTCGCGCGCGACCCACTCGCGCCCGCGTTCACCCATGGCACGCGCCCCGGCCAGGTCCTTGAGCAGGTCGACCAGGGTCGCCGTGACCTCGTCCGGGCGGGTGCCGTCGACGACCAGGCCGGTCTGCCCGCGTAGCACGGCGTCGGGGGCGCCGCCCGAGGAGCCCGCCACCACGGGCAGTCCGCTGGCGGACGCCTCCAGATAGACGATGCCGAGTCCCTCCACGTCGATACCGCCCAGGCGGGTACGGCACGGCATGGCGAACACGTCGCCCGCTGCCAGGTAGCCGGGCAGCGCGGCCTCCGGCACGGAGCCGGTGATCTGGACCGAGCCGCCCATCGGCCTGGCCAGCCGTTCCAGGGTCCTGCGGTACGGGCCACCGCCGACGATCAGGAGCATCGCGTCGGGAACGTCCCGCAGCACACCGGGCCAGGCCCGCAGCAGCGTGTCCTGGCCCTTGCGCGGCACCAGCCTGGACAGGCAGAGCACCACCGGCCGCTCTCCCAGTCCGAGCGCCGCGCGCACCCGCTCTCTCCCTGCCCCGGGCGCGAACACCTCGGTGTCGACGCCGGGCGCGAGCCGCACCAGCTTGTCCCCGGGTATCACCCTGACCAGCCGCTGCCGGGTGTACTCCCCCAGGTAGGTGACCACGTCGGCGTGCGCGCCGATTCTGGCGAGCACCCGGCGGCCGACCGGGAGCGCCGTCCAGCCCGCCTCGTGGCCGTGGGTGACCATGACGACGCGGCGGACCCCGGCCTCGCGCATCCTGGGCGCGAGCAGCCCGAGCGGCGCCGCCGCCCCGAAGACCACGGTCTCGCACCCGAACTCGGCGACCAGTGCGGCCGCCCGGCGGGCGACGGCGGGGGTGGGCAGCATCAGCGAGGTGGGGTGCCGCACCACGGGGTAGGGCTGCCGCAGGTCGAAGTCCTCGCTGTCGGGCCATCGGGGGGCGTAGACGACGACGGAGCCGGGCGGGCGGCGGGCGATGAGACCGTACACGAAGGACTGGATCCCCCCGGCGCGGGGCGGGAAGTCGTTCGTGACCACCAGCGTGCGCCTCATGGCTCGGAGAGACCGTTCAGCCGGGCCCAGGAGCGCGCCAGCGCGATGCGCTGCGGCGCGGTGGGATGCGAGGCGTAGAGCACGTACTCCACGAGGTCGGGCGACAGATCCGAGATGTTGGTGACCGCCAGCCGTTTCTGCATGGCGGCGAACGTCGCCGGATCCCTGGTCAGGTCCAGCGCGTGGACGTCCGCACGGGCCTCGATGTGCCGGCTCACCAGGTTCTGTGCCGGTCCTGACAGCACCGCGGCCAGGCTGAGCAGCCCCATGACCAAACCCACCGCCCTCGGGTCACCGATGGAGGAGATCCCCGCGCGACGCCGCACGACCCCCGCCGAGGTCACCACGTAGAGCAGGCACGCCCCGAACGCCGCGCCCAGGGCTCCGACGAGCGTACCGGAGAGCACGTCGCCCGCCTTGGCGTGACCGAGCTCGTGCGCGACCACCAGCTCGACCTCGTCGGCGGGCGCCCGGAGCAGCGTGTCGTAGACGACGATCCTGCGGGTCGCGCCGAATCCGGAGACGTAGGCGTTGAGCGCGGTGGTCCGCCGGGAGGCGTCGGCGACGAGCACGTCCTCCACCGGCACGCCGTCCCTGGCGGCCATGGCGAGCAGGTCGTCGCGGAGTCGTCCGGCCTCCATCGGCCTGAAGTCGTTGAAGATCGGCTCGATGAGCACCGGGTAGGCGAAGGAGGCCGCCACCGTCAGTGCGAACGCGCCGGCCGCCGCCGGGATCCACCAGCGCCGGTAGCGCCGCGCCAGCGCGACCACCGCCAGAACCATGATCGCGGTCAGCGCGGTGCCGACGCCCAGGCTCTTGATCCGGTCGGCGGTCCAGGTCGGCCAGGTCTGGGTGGACAACCCGAAGTCGCGCAGGTAGGTCTCCGACCACATTCCCAGCGGCCAGCGCAGCATCGCGACGGCCACCGACAGCACCAGCACGCCGAGCAGCGCCCGCAGCCACCACGGCCCCCGCAGCCGGCCGACGAGCCGGGCGCCCAGCGGGGTGCCCACCAGTACCCCCGCCACCACCAGCGTCAGGCCGAGGGAGAGGTAACCCGGCACGCTGACCAGTCTGTCGAACGCCTCGGACCTGGCGATCTGCTCGGCCGTGAAGTCGCGGCCCGGATCGGGGACGACCGCCGGGGTCCCCTCGGGCAGCGCCCGCCAGGGCGTGGCGACCGCCACGACCGCCAGGGTGACCACCCCCAGCGCGGCCAGCGCCCACCCCGCCGACCGCACACCCGAGGGCGCGTCCGTCGTGCTCAGCGTCATCAAACACCTCCAGCGTGGAGCCCGAACCCTGGGCCCCGTCCTTTGGATCCTCCGCCTGCCGCGGTCGGCCGGACGGCGCCTCGCCCTGTCGTCACCGGTCGCCGCGGCACGCCGCGGCTCCCTCCCGCGCCCTGCGAGGCACCCGCCGACCGCTCCTCGCCACGGCGGGATCCGCCAGGTGAGGCCTGGACCGGGAAGGACACAAGGATGTCAGGCGAGTTCCTCTCCGAGATAGTCACGCCACGCCACGGTGAGTTGGGCGGGCGACAGGCCGAGCGTGTCGGTGACATCGCCACCGTAGAGTCTCACCAGGGCCCTCTCACCGAAGCGCTCCGCGATGAACCGGCAGGCGAGCCAGGCCTCCTCGTACGCCTGCGCGAGCCGCGGAGCGCCGGGGGCGAAGTCGGCGGGACCCGGGAGACGGGCGGGCAGGACTCCGGCGCGCACCTCGGCGGCCAGCTCGGCGGCGGCCGTCCGTACCGGGATTCCGGCATCGCGGTAGCCCACGTAGTCGGCGAAGCCCTCCGACAGCCACATCGGCACCCGGCCGCCACGGGTCGCACCGGTGGCCACGTGCACCAGCTCGTGCGTGATCACCACGTCCCTGCCGGTCATGGTGAGCCTCGCGTAACCCGAGGGCAGGACGATCACCCGGTCCGCGGTCGCCATCGCGGCCAGGCCCCGGGTGCTCTCCGCTCCGGCGAGTGCCGCGGCCTCGGCATCGGTGGCGGGGAACAGGATCACCGCTCGGACCGGCCCCCAGATCGCCGCGACCGCGCGACGGGCCCGGTCGGCCCTGGCGGCCAGGTCTCGCAGGACGGTGGGCGCGAGGTCGTGGCCGATCACGAGGGAATGCTCACCCCGGACGACGACGGCGGCGCCGGGCCACAGGTCTCGAAGGTCGACGGGGAGTTCTCCGGCGCGCTGGAGAGGATCACGAGGAAGCGGGCCGGCTCCGGCCAGGAGAGGTCCCGTCCCGGCCGACGGGCCCACGCTCATCAGCGCCAGCATCCCGGCGAGCACGGTGCGGCGCCCCTTCGGGACGGACATAACGAGTCGATGTTATCGGAATGCCGGCCGGTGCTCCGGCCTCCGGGCCGGGGGCCGTCAATCGACCGGCATCGCGACGCTCCTTGCCGGAGGCACGGATCCGCCCGGGCGGCACGCTCGCGGCCCCTGCCGGAAACGGAGCGGCCCCGCCCCTCCACATGTGAGGAACGGGGCCGGCGCCCCTTGCCCGGGTCAGGCTCCGGGCCGGACCGCTCCGGCGAAGGAGGACCTGTAGTACCCCTCCAGCTTCACGATCCGGACCGTCTTGCCGCTGCTCGGCGAGTGGACCATCCTGCCCTTGCCGACGTACATGCCGACGTGGCCCTTTCCACTGAAGAACATCAGGTCACCGGGGCGCAGGTGGCTCCACGAGACCTTCTTCCTGATCGCCCGGTACTGGCTGTGCGTGATCCGGGGGATGGACACGCCCGCCTTGCGCCAGGCGTATTTGACGAGCCCCGAGCAGTCGAACGCGCCGGGACCGGAGGCACCCCACCGGTACGGATCGCCGATCTGCTTCTTGGCCGTCGAGACGGCCTTGCGGGCCCGCACCTTCTGCAGGGCCGCCCTGCTCATCTTGGTCTTGACCTTGGTACCGGCCTTGGCCTTGTGCGCAGCCCGATCGGTCTGCTCGGAGACTCCGGCCGCGGTGTCGACCAGGATCTCAGGGGTGCTGTCCGTCGTCGCTCCGGCCGCCGTCGACCCCAGGGTGACCGCTCCGGCTGAGGCGGTCAAGGTGAGGGCGATACCGCCGAGGGAAAGGCGGAAAAGGCGCGACAGACGGGTGTTACACGGGGTGGTAGACAGGATTTCTCCTTGGTGCTTCCACTGATGCCTACCGGGTTAGCTGACGGGTTCGGGCTGGGAAGATGCCCTACAGCGCAAATGCGCTGATTCACCCCTGGCCACGTTGTCTCGGGCCTTTTGGGTCCCCGGTTCCATGCCTCCTGGCTGCATGGATTCGGCGGGCCGCCGCGATGAGGTCCGTCCCCCGGCAGGGGAGCGGCGGCCGGTTGGATTTCTATAGGGACACCGGCCCGAAGACCGACATTCACCGCGACGGCATGGCTTGCACGTCGCGAGGCCAGAAGTTACCCCGATCTCCAACTTTCGGCAAAGCATTCGCCAAACAAGAAGATCGACAAGCCTTCGTGATCTTCCTGTTACCCCTGCTTAATGGCCATTTATGCTATTGAGATATGACCCTCGTCACACCTCCGGAATCACACCCGACAAATCATGGTTTCTGTAATGTTCATCACATTTACCATCATTCACCGTTGAAGCCGTGAGGGGCCCTCCCTCGCCGCCGGGCACGCGTCAGCGCCGGACGCACGTGTAGGCGCCGTAGATCGATTCCCTGAAGTCCGCCTCGACGATCTCGAACCCGGCTGCGTCGAGCATCGGTTCGAGAAGCCACCGGAAGGTGCTGTACTCGGTGCGCAGATGCTCGGCGTAGTCCTCGCGGGTGTAGCCCAGCGCGGGATCGCCGGCCGCGCCGTCGAGCCAGCGGCCGAGCACGGCGTCGGCCTCGGCCGGCCGGAAATCGAAGATCAGGTCGCGCAGGCGCAGGACGCCCCCGGGCCGTACGATCCGCGCGATGCGGTCGAGCGCGACCGCCTTCCAGAAGTCGGGGAGCTGATGAAGGGCGTGACGGGTGTAGACCGCGTCCGCGGGTGGCCCCGCGTGCTCGTAGGAGAGAAAGCCCGCCCGCACGCACTCGAGGTTGGCCAGGCCGTCCTCGGCGGCCCGGACGGTCAGGAAGTCGTGCATCGCCGGGGAGACGTCAACCGCCACCACCCGCCGGAACCGACGCGCCGCGGCCAGGGCGAACTGCCCCGTCCCCGCGCCGAGCTCCACGACCGTCGCCGTCTCCCCCAGGCCGCGCCCGGCGAGTGCGGCGAGGTCCTCCCCCGGATCGGGCCTGCCCTGCTTGCGGTCGAACCCGGCGACGAACGCGGCGTCGAGGTGCTCGGGACCGGCATGGGCGAGTTCGTCGAGCATCCATGAAGTGATCATTTTCCGATGCTGACAGCGCCGCCGCGGGCGGCGCACCCGGTTTTCCGGCCGCCGGGACCCGCGCGCCGTGCGTCAGGGGCGGACGGCTCCGACGAGGCGACGGCCGTAGGCCGAGAGCGGGACGACCTTGACCACGTCGCCGGTCTGCGGGGCGTGCACGATCTGGCCGTTGCCCGCGTACATGCTGACGTGGCCCAGGCCCTCACTGAAGATGAGGTCGCCCGGCTGGAGGTCGTTCAGCGAGACCTTGCGGCCGGCGCCCCAGCTCCACTGCTCCCAGGTGGTACGGGGGAGGCTGACTCCGCCGCTGCGCCAGGAGGCCTGGACCAGGCCCGAGCAGTCCCAGCCGCCGGGCCCCGTGCCGCCGTACTGGTAGGGCTTGCCGACCTGCGCGAAGGCGAACTGCAGGGCGGCGCGGGCGTTTCCCGAGGCGGAGCCGGTGTACTGGATTCCGCCGCTCTCGGGGTTGCCCGCCTTGAAGACGTTGAGTTCGCGCAGGAGCTTCGTCTGAGCCTTGACCATCTTGTCGGCCTTGGCCTTCTCCCTGGCCAGCTCGTCGCGCGTCTCGTCGGCCTCGCTCAGCGCGCCCTTGGCCAGGTTCCTGTTGAGCCGCAGCGCCTTGGTGGCCTCGTCGAAGGCGCTCAGCGACTGGGCCCGGGAGGCCGACATCTGGTCGACCGAGGCCAGGCCGCTCAGCAGCGCGCCGGGGTCGGTCTGGTAGACCATGCCCTCCCAGCTGTTGACCGCGCCGAACTGGTAGGTGCTGACCGCCATCGCGACGAGCTCCTTGCGCAGCCCGGCGACCTGCTCGCTCTGCCGGGCGAGCTCGCTGTTCAGCGTCACGTACTTCTTCCTGGCCCGCTTCCACTTCTCCGAGGCCTGGTTGTACTTCTCGACGATCTGGTCGGCCTGCTCGTTGAGCTTCTCCAGCTTCTTCTTGGCCTGGGCGAGCGTCGGCTTCGGCTCCGCGGAGGCCCCGCTCACCGGCGTCATCAGCATCGCGAGGGCGAGCCCGGCCGCCACCGGTATCCGAATGAGTCCAACCGGCATACCCGCCACGGCCACGTCAACGCCTCCAGACTGCACAGACCTGCGGCGAATAGTACAGAACAAGTAAGGTTTAGATCACCTTTTCACATGTTTTGCGCTATTGCCGCAGGTGGCAGCCCCGATACCCCGGAGGCGCCCCTCAGCAGTCGGCGACGGCGCAGATCTTTCCGGTCATCTTTCTGGCGTCGCGCAACTGGGTGGCCCAGTCGCTCCGCGCGGGCTTGTAGTACTCCCCGGCCCAGAGGTAGACCAGGACCGCGTTGCCCTTCCTGACCAGCACGCTCCGGTCACCCCCCACGCCCGCCTTCCCCTTGTAGTAGACCTGCCCGGAGACCTTCAGCGCCTCGTCTCCGAGCCCGGTCAGGCGCGAGGAGACGTAGCGGTAGGCGGAGCCCCCGTTGGTGTTGGAGCGGCAGGCGGTCAGGGCGGAGCGCACCTGGGCGACCGCTCCGGCGGCGGCCGCCTTCGAGCGGTACAGGATCACCTGCTCGACCTTCTGGAAGTCCGGGACGCTGGTGTAGGTCACCGTCCGCGCGGCCGTCCGGCCGGTTCTGGCCAGCGTGGCCCGGTCGCACGGGTTGATCGCCAGCCGGACCTTGGCCGAGTCGCTGACCTTCCAGCTGCTCTCGGCGAGGGCGGGCTTCTTCGCCGCGTCCTTCTCATAGAGCAGGAAGCCCTTGGGGATGCCGGCCGCCGCGACCGCGGCGGGGGTGGCGACGGTCGCCCCGATGGCCAGCACGGCGACGGCGAGCGTTATGATCTTCTTCATCGAGTGCCCCTGGGGAGATCGAAATACCTTCCGGTAGTTCGATGCGCCATCACCGGAAAAGGTTCACGCCCGTCCCAGACGCCTGAGAAGAAGCAGCGAGGGGACCGGCCGGGCACCCATCCTGCGGACCGACTCGGCCACCTCCCGATCCGAGGAGACCACCGCGACCGCGCGTCCCGTGGGCTCGGCGCGGACCAGCTGGCGGATCAGGTCGTCGGCGATCTGCCCCGGCGCGCTGAACATCACGCGCACCCCCCTGGGGGCCGACACCGGGACCGGCCCGTTCAGCTCGGCGCCGTCGAAGACGCAGGTCAGCTCGGTTCGGGTCTGCGCGTAGAGCGCACCGAGGCCGGTGAGGAGGCGATTGCGCTGGTCGGCGAGGGTGAACGTGCCGTAACCGGTCTTGGTCACGTTGTAGCCGTCGACGATCAGGTGGATCTGCGGCAGCGCGAGCAACTGGTCGAGCAGGGCGGGGTCGTCGTCGGCGAGCGCCCGCGCGGGAACCGCCTGGACCCCCTGCCTGCCCGGCGCCACCGAGGCCACCGAGTCGGCGGGACGGTGGATGCCGGAGGGCAGGGCGAGCTCCCTGCGGAGCCCCGCGGCGGCGTCCTGCAGGGCGTCGAGCAGCATGCGGACCTTGGTGTCCTCCACGCTGCGGCCCTCGCGGGCCGCCCTGCGCGTCGACTCCAGCTGGCGCTCGGCGTCAGCCAGCCGCTCACGCAGGCGGCGCAGCTCGCTCTCCACGCTGCTCCCCGCCGAGACCGCGGCGGTCTTCGCCTCCTCCGCCGCCTCCCAGGCCTCGGCGGCACGCGCCTCGGCCGCCCTGGCCCGCTCCCGGGCCTCGTGCAGCCTGCGGCGCAGGTCGGAGACCTCCGAGCGCGAGGCCTTGAGCTGCTCGCGCAGCCGTTCGGACTCCTCCTTGGCCGCGCTCTTCTGGCCTGCCAACTGCTCGCGCAGCCGGGAGAGCGTCTGCTCCTGCGCGGAGTCCTCGGCGGCGGCGGCCGATCGCTCCAGGTCCGCGCGGGCCGCCTCCACCATGTCCGCCCAGCCGGGCGGCCGGGTCAGGTAGGCGGCCGCGGCCACCATGACGGGCTCGGCGGCCGGCGGGACCGCGCCCTCGGCGAGGCTCGCGATCAGTTCCGGCCAGCCCGCGGTCAGCGTCTCCGCGACCAGCTCGCGGAACTTCTTGTCGGTCTCCAGTTGCGCGGCGATGGGCGCGCCACCCAGCCTGGCGCGCTTGCGAGGGTCGAATCTGGCGATCCCCTTCAGCGGCGGCGGCACCGAGGCGGCGGGCATGGAACCGAGGATCTGGGACGCCAGTTCCACTACGTGTAAGCGAACCTGCTCGGGTAACGGACGAGACAGGCCCTCTCCGGCTGAACTCATCACGGCCCCTACTCGGATCGGTCTTCACGTCAAGGGTACGGCTACCGCACCCTGACCCCGACCTGACCGCAAGGCGGACGGCGGCCGACCCGGCCGTGAACTCTTTATGGACAAGCGCTTGCTCTTAGGTTACGACTGTGCGGATCACCTTGTGACGTACGCCACCCGGGAGAGCGCGATGGATCAGCAGCGCCGGCAGGCCGAGGATATGCGGACATCCACCCGCGACCTCGATGAGTTACACGAACGGATGCGCTCCTGGCTCTCCGGCAGGGTGGGATCCCCCGTCACGCTCTCCCGGCTGTCGGCGCCCTCGGGCAACGGCATGTCCAGTGAGACCCTGCTCTTCGACGCCTCCTGGACGGCGGCGGAGGGCAGGCGGGAGATCGGCTGCGTCGCCCGGATGGCCCCGGCGAGCGAGGCCGTGCCGGTCTTCCCGAGCTACGACCTCGGCAGGCAGTTCGAGGTCATGCGGATGGCCAGGGAGCGCGCCGGGGTGCTCGCGCCCCGGACCCTGTGGTACGAGCCCGACCCCGCACCGATGGGCACCCCGTTCTTCGTGATGGAGCGGCTCACCGGCGACGTGCCGCCGGACGTCCTGCCCTACACCTTCGAGGGCTGGCTACTGGACGCCTCCCCCGCCGACCGGACACGGCTGCAACGGCAGAGCGTCGAGATCCTGGCCAGACTGCACGACGCCCCGTTCACCGTGGAGGAGCTGCGCCCCCTGGAGATCGCGGGGACGGGCGAGTCCGCGCTGCGCAGGCACGTCGACGACCAGCGGTCCTACTACGAGTGGGCACACGGTTCGATGCGCATCCCGCTGCTGGAGCGGGCGTTCGACTGGCTGTGCGAGCACTGGCCGAACGATCCGGGGCCCGACGTGCTGAGCTGGGGCGACGCCCGCATCGGGAACGTGATGTACCGCGACTTCACCCCGGTGGCGGTGCTGGACTGGGAGATGGCCGCGATCGCCCCCCGCGAGCTGGACCTCGCCTGGATGATCTTTCTGCACCGGTTCTTCCAGGAGATCGCCGAGGTCATGGAACTGCCCGGCCTACCCGACTTCATGCGGCGCGAGGACGTCTGCGAGACGTATCAGGAAATAACGGGATATAAGCCGCGCGACATGGAGTTCTACGAGATGTACGCCGCGCTCAGGCACGGCGTCATCATGGCCCGAGTCTGGCACCGCCGCATCCATTTCGGCGAGCAGCCCATGCCGGACGACCCCGACGACCTGGTGCTGCACCGGGCCGCCCTCGAACGGATGCTGGACGGGAGCTACTGGAGCTGACGCCTTTCCCACGCGCGGGCCACGGGCGTGCGGGGCCTCCGGCGCCGAGAGAACCCGGTGCGGTGAATGTCGGTCGGGGCTTCTATGGTCGTGAATCGTGAACTACGCCGTGCAGGGAACACTCGACGAGCTGGGCACTCCGCTCAGCCAGGTCACCTTCGTCGTGTTCGACCTGGAGACCACCGGCGTCTCGGCGGGCGAGCACGCGATCACCGAGATCGGCGCGGTCAAGGTCAGGGGCGGCGAGGTGCTCGGTGAGTTCGGCACCCTGGTCGACCCCGGTTCGCCGATCCCGCCGTTCATCTCGGTGCTGACCGGCATCACCGACGGCATGGTCGTGGCGGCGCCGCGGATCGAGTCGGTACTGCCGTCCTTCCTGGAGTTCGCCACAGGCTCCACCCTGGTGGCGCACAACGCCGGGTTCGACCTGGGGTTCATCAGGGCGGCCTGTGCGGCACACGGGTATCCACCACCCGCCCACCAGGTGGTCGACACCGTCGACCTGGCCCGCAAGCTGCTGACCCGCGACGAGGCGCCCAACTGCAAGCTGTCCACGCTGGCCGCGATCTTCAGCCGCACCGAGCCCTGCCACCGGGCGCTCGCCGACGCGCGGGCCACGGTCGACGTGCTGCACGCCCTGCTGGAACGGGCGGGCTCCTTCGGGGTGCAGACGCTGGAGGAGCTCAAGGGCTTCGTCCGCGCGCCCACCCCCGAGCAGCGCCGCAAGCGGCACCTGGCCGACTCGGTGCCGACGGGGCCCGGCGTCTACGTCTTCGAGGACTCCGGCGGCGACCCGCTCTACGTCGGCAAGAGCACCAACCTGCGCAACCGCGTGCGCGGTTACTTCACCGCGAGCGAGACCCGGCCCCGCGTCCGCGAGATGATCGGCGTCGCCGCGCGGGTCAGGTCCATCGCCTGCGCGACCCCGCTGGAGGCGGAGGTCAGGGAACTCAGGCTGATCGGCTCGGCCAAGCCCCGCTACAACCGCAGGTCGCGCCATCCGGAGAAGATGTTCTGGCTCAAGCTGACCGACGAGCTCTTCCCCCGCCTGTCGGTGGTCCGCGAGGTCAAGGACGACGAGGCGTCCTACCTGGGCCCGTTCACCAGCACCCGCGCCGCCGAGGACGCCCGCACCGCGTTGCACGAGACGATCCCGCTGCGGCAGTGCACCGAACGGATCACTCCGCGTACCAGGCGCTCCGCCTGCGCGCTCGCCGAGATCGGCAGGTGCGGCGCGCCGTGCGAGGGGCGTGAGACCCCCGACGAGTACGCGGTGCACGTCGGGGCGGCGCGCCGGGCACTGGAACTGGACGCGGCCGGGGTCTTCTCCGCCATGGAGGCCAGGATGGAGCGACTGGCCCTCGACCAGCGCTACGAGGAGGCCGCGGCCGACCGCGACCGGCTCGCCTCCTACATCCGTACCTCGGCCCGCATGCAGCGGCTGCGGTCGCTGACCGCCATCTCCCAGATGGTCGCGGCCGCCCCCGTGGCGGACGGCCGTTGGGAGATCCACGTCATCCGATACGGACGGCTCGCCTCGGCCGGGGTGATGCCGAGGGGCGCCCACCCCACCCCGTTCGTCGAGGCGCTGACGGCCACCGCCGAGACGGTGCCGCCCGGCCCCGGGCCGGTCCCCGCCGCCAGCGCCGAGGAGACCGAGTGCGTGCTGCGCTGGCTGGAGTCCCCGGGAGTGCGACTGGTGCAGGTGGAGGGCACCTGGAGCCTGCCCGTCTCGGGTGCCGGCCGGCTCAAGGCCCGCATCGACCGCGCCTACCAGGCGGCCGAGCCGCGCCGGGCGCGCGAGGGCCGTCCGCTGCGCTGATAGCGTCGAAGACGGCAGGCAACACTCAACGAGGAGGAAGCTCGTGGTCACCGCGATCGTTCACATCAACGCCGAGGTGGACCGGATCCCCGAGGTCGCCCAGACGATCGCCGAGATCGACGGGGTGAGCGAGGTCTACTCCATAACCGGGGAGTACGACCTGATGGCCATGGTCCGCGTCACCGCCTACGAGGAGATCGCCGAGGTCATTCCCGGGCGGATCAACAAGGTGGCGGGGGTGCTGCACACCGAGACCAACATCGCCTTCCGCGCCTACTCCCGGCACGATCTGGACGCCGCCTTCTCGATCGGCCTCGGCGAGTCCGACTGACCCGCGCCGGCGGGGCGGAGGAGAGGGCGGGTCGGTTCGAGGTCGGTGACGTCCCCCATGGCCGTACGGGTGCTGTCCGGGACCGCCTCGCCCGAGACGGGCAGCCGCGCCCGCACCTCGAACCCCCCTCCGGGCAGGATCCCGGCCGCCAGCGTCCCATTGAACAGGGCGGCCCGCTCGCGCATGCCGAGCAGGCCGTGCCCCGCGGTCGCCGAGGGGTCGGCCTGGCCGTCGTCCCGTACCAGCACGTCGAGGAAACCCGGCCGCCAGCGCAGCGTGACGCGGGCCGAACGGGCACCGGCGTGCCGCAGGGTGTTGGCGAGCGCCTCCTGGACGATGCGGTAGGCCACCAGTTCGAGGGTGAGCGCGACCTCGGCGGGCCTGCCCTCCTCGACCATGTCCACCCCCAGGCCCGCCGCACGGACCTCGGTGAACAGGTCCCGCAGGTCGGACAGCCTGGGCTGGGGCGTCCTGCCCGCCGAGGGGCCGTCGAGATCGAGTAGCGACAGGGTGCGCTGGAGCTCGACCAGCGCCTGACGCCCCGACTCCTCGGCCACCCGCAAGGTCCGCCTGGCCCGGTCGGGATCCTTGTCCATGATCATCCGCCCGGCGCCCACGCCGAGCGTCATCATGCTGATCCCGTGCGCGACCACGTCGTTCAGCTCACGGGCGATGCGCGCCCGCCTCTCGGCGAACTGGGCGCGGACCAGTTCCTCCTGCTGACCGACGAACCTGTCCTCTGCGGACTTGAGCCTCAGCAGCAGGAGCCTGCGATCCCACACCAGGCTCACGACGGCCACGCACAGTCCGAGCGCCACGCACGCCAGCAGGACGGGGAACATCTGCTCGGTCAGGGGGTCAGCATGCCACATGGGTCGCAACCTAGAACGGCACGCCGAGACGGCACATCCGCTCCCGGGTGGATCTTCCATCCACCCGGGAGCGGAGACGTTCCGGCCGGTAACGAAAAAGTCTCGGACCGGCCACAGTCCGGCGACGGTGCCGGGACGCTCCTCTCCCACGGAGACTCGCCGGCACCGCCGGGAGGGTTCACGACGGCCCGTGCCCCCGCCCCCGGCCCCGCGCCGCGGGACGAGCACGGCTCAGGACGGCTTCGACGACCGGCTGACCGCGACCCACCGGTCGAGGGTCTCGCCGGCGGCACCGGAGTCGACGGCTCGCACGGCGCGCTCGTAACCCGCGGCCATCGCGGCGTTCAGGTCACCGCCGGCACCGTCGAGGGCGACCAGCGCGGCCGCGGCGTTCAGCAGCACCGCGTCGCGGACCGGGCCGGTCTTGCCGCCGACCAGATCGTGCACGGCCCTGGCGTTGAAGGCCACGTCCCCGCCGCGCAGCGCGTCGGGCGCCGCCCTGGGGATGTCGAGGACCGCCGGGTCGAAGACGGTCTGCTCGGCGCCGCCCTCGCGCACCACCCAGACCGTGGAGGTGGTGGCGATGGTGAGCTCGTCCAGCCCGTCGTCGCCCCGGAAGACCAGGGCGGAGACCCCGCGCTCGGCGAAGACGCCGGCGACCACGGGGAGCATGCCCGCGTCGAAGATGCCGATCGCCTGGGCGGCGGGCCTGGCCGGGTTGGTCAGCGGGCCCAGGAAGTTGAAGACCGTGGGGATGCCGAGCTCCTTGCGCGGCGGGCCCGCGAAGCGGAACGCCGGGTGGTAGACCGGCGCGAAGCAGAAGGCGATGCCGGCCTCCATCGCGACCCTGGCGGTGTCCGCCGGGGGCAGGTCGAGCACGATCCCCAGGTGCTCCAGGACGTCGGCGGCGCCGCACGAGGAGGAGGCTGCCCGGTTACCGTGCTTGACGACCCTGGCCCCCGCCGCGGCGGCCACGATCGCGGCCATGGTGGAGACGTTGACGGTGTGCGCCCGGTCACCACCGGTGCCGACGACGTCGACCACGGGGCCCTCGACCGTCAGCGGAGTGGCCAGCTCCAGCATCGTGCGCGCCAGGCCGGTCACCTCCGCGACCGTCTCGCCCTTCGCCCGCAGCGCCACCGCGAAGCCCGCGAACTGGGCGGGGGTGGCGGAGCCGGACATGATCTGCTTCATCGCCCAGGCGGTCTCGTCCGCCGTCAGGTGCTCGCCCGCGAGCAGGGCGGACAACAGCGCCGGCCAGGTGGTGCGCGCGTCCATGCGGTTCTCCAGGGGGTTTTACCGGGCGGTCAGACGAGTGGACAGGCGGCGGCGCATCAGGTCGGCGACGGTCTCCGCGAGGCCGACCGGGTCGATCGGCTGCGGCACCACGGCCTCGGCGCGCGACCACTCGGCCAGCCAGCGGTCGTCACGGCGGGCGATCAGCAGGCAGATCGGCGGGCAGTCGTGGACCTCGTCCTTGGCCTGACGGGCCACCCCCATGCCGCCCGCGGGCTGGGCCTCGGCGTCGAGCACGGCGACGTCGATCTCACCGGAGTCGAAGTGCTGGACGACCTTGGCGTGGGTGGCGCACTCCACGATCTCCACGAGGGGCACGTCGGCGGCGGGGCGGCGGCCGAGTGCCTGCCGCACCTTCTCGCGGGTGCTCGCGTCGTCGCTGTAGACGAGGACCCTCATCTTGTCGTCGGTGCTCACGGTCGCGCTCACTATCCCTCGTCGATGTATGGTCACCTGGGATGCTACCGGTCAGCCGGCCTGGAGACCCAGGCCGGAGCCACAGCTGAACAAAATGCCCCATACGTCCCCTTTTTATGGGCGTATGCCCCCCCTATCGGGGGGTCGTGCGGCGACCCGAGCAGGAGAGCCGCAATAATGCTGCCCGTGGCGACAGCATCCGCAATTTCAACGACGACGACAGCACACTCGTCCCGCAGACCCGATCTGGTCAGCGTCGGGACGATTGTCTGGCTGTCCTCCGAGCTCATGTTCTTCGCGGCGCTGTTCGCGATGTACTTCACCATCCGGTCTGTGAGCCTCAGCCAGGGACTGCCCTGGCCGGAGGCCCACCTGAACGTCCCCTTCGCCCTGGGCAACACGATCATCCTGGTCCTGTCGAGTGTGACCTGCCAGCTGGGCGTGTGGGCGGCTGAGAAGGGCCAGGTCGCCAAGCTGCGTTTCTGGTACATCGTCAGCTTCCTGATGGGCTCCGTGTTCGTGGCCGGCCAGCTGTACGAGTACGGCCAGCTGATCGCCGAGGAGCCCTCGCACACCCTGTCGCACTCCGCGTACGACTCGGTGTTCTACCTGACGACGGGCTTCCACGGCCTCCACGTGACCGGCGGGCTGATCGCGTTCCTCTTCATGCTGGGACGCACGTACGCCGCGAAGCGCTTCACCCGTGAGCAGGCGACCAGCGCGATCGTCGTGTCCTACTACTGGCACTTCGTCGACGTGGTCTGGATCGGCCTTTTCGTGACCATCTATGGAATTCAATAAGGAATCGGGGATCTCTGTGAATAGGATCACCGCTGGGCGGCGGCATCCCCTCGCGAGATACGCCGTCCTGCTCCTGGCCCTGGCCCTGATCGGCGGGGTCTACACCGTTGCCCTGACGGTCTCCTCCAGCAGTCAGGCCGACGCCGCCATCGCGTCCGGCAGGGCCGACGACGTGGCCGAGGGCAAGAAGCTCTTCGAGCAGAGCTGCTCCAGCTGCCACGGTCTCAACGCCGAGGGCACCGCCTCGGGTCCGACCCTGATCGGCGTCGGCGCCGCCTCGGTGGACTTCCAGGTCAGCAGCGGCCGCATGCCCCTGGCCAACCCCGGTGCGCAGGCACCGCGCAAGCCCCCGCCGGCGTGGGTCGCCAAGACCAAGCGCCCCGACGGCACCTACGAGGCCGTCGACCAGCTCGCCGCCTACATCCAGTCGCTCGGCGGCGGCCCGGCCATCCCGGACAAGGATCAGGTCGACCCCGCCATGGGAGACAAGGCCAAGGGCGGCGAGCTTTTCCGCGCCAACTGCATCCAGTGCCACAACTTCGTCGGCTCGGGCGGCGCCCTGACCCAGGGCAAGTACGCTCCGCCTCTCCACGAGGCCACCCCGACGCAGATCTACGAGGCCATGGTCACCGGTCCCCAGGCGATGCCGGTGTTCAACGACAGCATCATCACTCCCGAGCAGAAGCGGGACATGATCGCCTACATCGTGGGCGTGCGTGAGGAGCCCAACCCGGGCGGCGCCGGTCTGGGCCGCATCGGCCCGGTCACCGAGGGCCTGGTGGCCTGGGTCGTCGGACTCAGCCTCCTCTCCCTGGCCGCCATCTGGATCACCGCGAAGAGGCGACAGGCCAAATGACTGAGAACAATCACGGCATCGAACAGCCGGAGGAACGCGTGCCAAGGCGCGTCATCGGCACCCCCCCACCCGCGGCGAGCACCTCCCTGCTCGGCACCGAGGAGCGCCCGTCGACCGAGGTCGCCCAGGTTCCCGGAGTGACCCCGCAGGACGAGGCGACCGCGAAGAAGGGCGAGAAGTACGCCGCCCTCTGCTTCCTCGTCGCCTTCCTGGCCGGCATCGGCTTCGTGGTGTCGTACGTCGTCTTCCAGGTCGGCGACATCGAGAAGACGCAGGTCTCCAACCTCGCGCTGGGCGGCACGCTCACGCTGGCCCTGCTCGGGCTGGCCGCGGGCATGGTGACCTGGGTCCGCCTGGTCATGCCCAAGTACAACCTGGTCCAGGAGCGCCACCCGATGGCCTCCGACACCGAGACCCGGTCCTACGTCGGCGAGACCTTCCTGCAGGGCGCGGCCGAGAGCGGCATCACCAAGCGCCCGCTGCTGCGCCGCACCCTGCTGCTCGCCGCCGCCCCGCTCGGCCTGGCCCCGCTGGTCCTGCTGCGCGACCTCGGCCCGAGCTACAAGGACTTCCCCGCCAAGCTGCGGCACACCGTCTGGGGAGAGAAGACCAAGGACGGCAAGAACCGCAAGCTCCTCGTCGAGGGAAGCGGATCACCCATCCGGGCGGCCGACTTCAACTCCCCCGGCGGCATCCTCTCCGTGGTGCCCGAGGGATACGAGCACGACCTGAACGCACTGGCCAAGGCCACCCTGATCCTGATCAAGTTCCGCCCGGAGGAGCTCAAGTCCGGGACGAACCTGAACTGGACCCACGACGGGATCGTGGCGTACTCCAAGATCTGCACGCACGTCGGCTGCCCCGCGGCCCTGTACGAGCAGAGCACACACCACATCCTGTGCCCGTGTCACCAGTCGACCTTCGACGCCGCCGACGGCGCCAAGGTCATCTTCGGTCCGGCGGCCCGGCCTCTTCCGCAGCTGCCGATCGCCGTGGACGAAGAGGGATACCTCGTGGCAACGGCGGACTTCCCCGTCCCCGTCGGGCCCAGCTTCTGGGAGCGCGGCGACGCCGAGGCCGAGGCCCGTGAGGCCGAGGCCAAGAAGGGAGCCCAATCATGAGCACCCAGACCGTTCCGAAGCCCGTCGCGGGCGCGAGCGGCTTCGTCGACGACCGCATCGGGGCGGGGAACTTCCTGCGGCGGAACCTGCGGAAGATCTTCCCCGACCACTGGTCGTTCCTGCTCGGCGAGATCGCGCTCTACTCGTTCATCGTCCTGCTGCTGACCGGCACGTTCCTGACGTTCTTCTTCAAGCCCAGCATGGCCCACGTGGAGTACACCGGCTCCTACGGCCCGCTGTACGGCGTCGGGATGTCCGAGGCGTACGCGTCGTCGCTGGAGATCAGCTTCGACGTGCGCGGCGGCCTGCTGATGCGCCAGATGCACCACTGGGCCGCCCTGCTGTTCATCGGCGGCATGATGGTGCACGCACTGCGGGTGTTCTTCACCGGTGCCTACCGCAAGCCGCGCGAGCTGAACTGGCTGATCGGCGTGCTGCTGCTGACCCTGGCGCTGGCCGCGGGACTCACCGGCTACTCCCTCCCCGACGACCTGCTGTCGGGCGCCGGTCTGCGGATCACCGAGGGTGTGGCGATCTCGCTGCCGCTGGTCGGCACCTGGATCACGTTCTTCCTCTTCGGCGGCGAGTACCCGGGCGTGGACGTCGTCTCCCGGTTCTACTCGCTGCACATCCTGCTCATCCCGGGCATCCTGCTGGCGCTCATCTCGGCTCACATGATCCTGATGTGGGTCCAGAAGCACACGCAGATGCCGGGCAAGGGCCGCACCAACGAGAACGTGGTGGGCGCGCCGTTCTACCCGGCCTTCATGGTCAAGGCCGGCGCCTACTTCATGTTCACCTTCGGCGTCATCGCGCTGCTGGGCACCTTCGCCCAGATCAACCCGATCTGGCTGTACGGTCCCTACACCCCGGCCGACATCTCGGCGGGCTCCCAGCCCGACTTCTACATGGGCTTCCTGGAGGGTTCGCTCCGGCTGATGCCCGCCTGGGAGATCAACCTCCTGGGCTTCACCCTGCCGATGAGCGTGCTGATCCCGGCGCTGGTGCCGATGGGCATCGTCATGACGGGCCTGGCGCTGTACCCGTTCATCGAGCAGTGGGTCACCGGAGACCGCCGCGAGCACCACATCGCGGACCGTCCCCGCAACAACCCGCACCGCACCTCGATCGGCATCTCGGCGATGACCTTCTACGGGGTCCTGTGGCTGCTCGGCGCCAACGACGAGATCGCCGCGTTCTTCCAGGTGTCGCTGAACTGGACGACCTACGTCGGCCGGGTCCTGATCTTCGCCGGTCCGGCGATCGCCTACTACGTCACCTACCGGATCTGCCTGGGTCTGCAGCGCGCCGACGCGGCCATCATCGGCCACGGCGTGGAGTCCGGCGTGATCAAGCGACTGCCGCACGGCGAGTACATCGAGGTCCACGTCCCGCCCAACGAGGCCATCGAGGCCCACATGCGGGGCAAGGAGCCGGTCCCGGTCCTCACCGGGGGCGGCGGCGGAGACGACGACGGCATCCCGTCCAAGGCGATGCGCGGCCCGCTCGGCAAGCTCCGCACCAAGATGAGCGCGGCCTACGGCGGCGAGAAGATCCCGCTCGACGACGGCCACGGCCACGGCGAGGGGCACGAGGAGCACACGGCGGTCGGTCAGGGTGGAGAGGACAGGTCCCTGACCCACTGACCCCCCGGGGTTGACGCCACACGAGAGGCCCGGACACCGCACGGTGTCCGGGGCTCGACGTCTTTCCACACCCTTTTCCCGACGCCCCGGCCGGAGGGCCGCCCCTGAGCCCCCGAGTCCCCGAACCCGGGTCCCATGGACCCCGAGGCCTCTCCGCGACGGCTGACGCCCCCTCAGGGGTCTCCGCGGGCACCTGCGGCCGGCGGGGCCCGGCTTCAGACACCGTCGGTTTCAGACACCGTCGATCTCAGACGTCGCCGGTTTCAGACGTCGTCGGTGGTGAAGTGCTTGAGGCTGCTCCACTTGAGCCATTCCCGCCAGCTCTCCTGCCAGTGACCCCAGCCGTTGGTGGGCTCCAGGACGCGGGGCGAGCCGGTGATGATGATCGGATCCCCGATCAGGGTGTTGTCGAGGAACCACTTGGCGTTGCTCGGGCTGACGTTGACGCAGCCGTGGCTGACGTTGGAGTAGCCCTGGGAGCCGACCGACCACGGGGCGCTGTGGATGTACTCGCCGCTGTTGGAGATGCGGACCGTGTCGTAGACGGTCAGCTGGTAGTAGCCGGGCGAGCCGGGCCCGATGCCCGGAGAGGTCATCACCGTGACGTTCTCCCTGGACATGGCCAGGTGCACGCCGCTGGTCGTGTGGTACTTCCAGGCACCGCCCTGGCCCGCGCTCATCGGGATCTCCCTGACGACCTTGCCGTTGCGCCGCACCGTGAGGTGGTGGGAGAGCACGCTGCCCCGGGTGATCTGCGCGCGGCCGACCTTGAAGTTGACCGTCCGGTTCGCCGCGCCGTACAGGCCGGCGCCGCCGCGCACCCCGGCCAGCCGGGCCTCGACCCTGACCTTGGTGCCCGAGGGCCAGAAGTTCTTCGGGCGGAAGTGCACGTTGCGGTCGTCGAACCAGTGCCACGCCCCCACGACCGGCCTGGAGGTGCGGACGAACAGGTTGCGCTCGACGGAGACGCGGTCGGTGACGGGGTGGTCAAAGGTGATCATCACCGGCATGCCGACGCCGACGGTCAGACCGGTCATGTCCCGGTCCGGCATGAAGCTCTCGATCGCGAAGGCCTCGCGGCCCTTCACCGTGGAGAAGGACGAGGTCGTCCGGGTGAGGGCGCCCTCCGGATTGACCGCCGTCACCGAGACCTCATAGGAGGCCCCTGGAGCCGTCGTACCGCGGCTGCGCCACTGTGTACCGTCGGCGCTGAGAACGCCCTGCAGAGAGCCTTTGGCGCCCTTCACGGCCCTGACGGTGACCGACTTCAGGGTGCCGCCCTGCGCCGCGACCAGGACGGGGGTGTCCGTGGGCACTCCCCTGGCCCCCTTGAGCGGTGCCACGGTGACCACGGCGGCGGCGGACTCCACCTGTTGGGACGCCTGCGGCGTCTGCTCCTGGCGTACGGCGGTGCTTGTCGAGCAGGAGGTCGTCACCAGCACGAGGGCCAGCAGTCCCGCTCCCTGGCTCGAACCACGGATCGCGTGCCCCACATGAACTCCCCTGTCCCGGACTGAACCACTGATTCAGTTATTACCCGGAGTAAGCGGTTCACCACATAAGACATCCACCCTGAGCCCCAAATAAACGCCAAAAAGCGGGCCACGGAAGTTTTTCCGTGACCCGCTTTCGCGGTGGGACGCGGGGTCAGTGCGAGAAGTTGCCCCGGTAGTACTCGAAAACGAAACCGATCATGCTCATGATGATCGCGAAAACGCCGATCAGGAACAGCCACCAGCCGATGACCAGGCCGACGGCGGCGAGCGAGACGGCCAGGCAGACGAAGAGCGGCCACCAGCTGTGCGGGCTGAAGAAGCCCAGTTCCCCGGCGCCGTCGCTGATCTCGCCCTGCTTGTCGTCCTCCGGCTGGTCGCCGATCCGGCGGGCCGTGTACATCAGGTAGTAGCCGATCATGAGCGCGAAGCCCACCGAGATGGCCATCGCCGTCGTGCCGACCGGCTCCTTCGACCAGTACCAGTAGACGACGTCCACGGCGGCGAAGAAAATGCCGCAGAGGATGAACAACCAGCCCTGGACCTTCATCGGACCTCCTCCAGCTCACGGGGGGCCGGGGTGTGCGGGTACTTGAGGTCGAACGCCGGGCGCTCGGACCGGATGCGGGGCAGCGAGATGAAGTTGTGCCTCGGCGGCGGGCAGGACGTCGCCCATTCGAGGGAGTTGCCGTAGCCCCACGGGTCGTCCACGGTGACCTGCGGCGCGGTCTTGTGGGTCTTCCACACGTTGTAGAGGAACGGCAGCGTGGAGGCACCCAGCAGGAACGCGCCCACCGAGGAGACCATGTTGAGGTCGGTGAACCCGTCGATCGGGCTGTAGTCGGCGTAGCGGCGCGGGAAGCCCTGCGCGCCCAGCCAGTGCTGGACCAGGAAGGTCGCGTGGAAGCCGACGAACAGCGTCCAGAAGTGGATCTTGCCCAGCCTGTCGTTCAGCATCTTGCCGGTGAACTTGGGCCACCAGAAGTAGAAGCCGGCGAACATCGCGAACACCACGGTGCCGAACACCACGTAGTGGAAGTGCGCCACCACGAAGTAGGAGTCGGACACCTGGAAGTCCAGCGGCGGGGAGGCCAGGATGACACCGGTCAGACCGCCGAACAGGAACGTCACCAGGAAGCCGATCGAGAACAGCATCGGCGACTCGAACGACAGGTGGCCGCGCCACATGGTGCCGATCCAGTTGAAGAACTTCACCCCGGTGGGCACCGCGATGAGGAACGTCATGAAGGAGAAGAACGGCAGCAACACCTGCCCGGTGGCGAACATGTGGTGCGCCCACACCGTGATCGACAGACCCGCGATGGCGATGGTCGCGGCCACCAGGCCGATGTAGCCGAACAGCGGCTTGCGGCTGAAGACGGGCAGGATCTCGGTCACGATGCCGAAGAACGGCAGCGCGATGATGTAGACCTCGGGATGGCCGAAGAACCAGAACAGGTGCTGCCAGAGCAACGCCCCGCCGGTGGCCGAGTCGAAGATGTGCGTGCCGAGCTTGCGGTCGGACTCCAGCGCCAGCAGCGCGGCGGCCAGCACCGGGAAGGCCATCAGCACCAGGATCGAGGTGAGCAGGATGTTCCAGGTGAACATCGGCAGGCGGAACATCGTCATGCCGGGCGCGCGCATGCACACGATCGTGGTGATGAAGTTCACAGAGCCGAGGATCGTGCCCAGACCGCTGATGGTCAGGCCGACGATCCACAGGTCGCCGCCGATGCCCGGGGAGCTGATCGCGTTCGACAGCGGGGTGTAGGCGAACCAGCCGAAGCTGGCCGCGCCGCCCGGGGTGAGGAAGCCCGACAGGGCGATGGTGCTGCCGAAGGTGAAGAGCCAGTAGCTGACCATGTTCAGCCGCGGGAAGGCGACGTCGGGGGCGCCGATCTGCAGCGGCATGAGCTCGTTGGCGAACCCGGCGAACAGCGGGGTCGCGAACATCAGCAGCATGACGGTGCCGTGCATGGTGAACAGCTGGTTGAACTGCTCGTTCGTGGTCAGCTGGAGGCCCGGCTGGGCCAGCTCCGCCCGCATGATCAGCGCCATCACGCCGCCGATCAGGAAGAAGACGAAGGAGGTGATCAGGTAGAGATGTCCGATGATCTTGTGATCGGTGGACGTCATCCACTTGACGACGACCGAGCCCTTACGGGTCGGGGGAAGGGGAACTGCTGGGTTATGCGCGGTCACTGGGCACCCGCCTGACTAGCGATGTACTGGTCGAACTCGGCCTGGGGCACGAGCTTCACCGAGAAGAGCATCCGGCTGTGGTCCACACCGCAGAGCTCGGCGCAGCGACCGGCGTAGACACCTGGCTTGTTCAGCGTCTGGACCTCGAACTTGTTGTTCACGCCCGGGATCACGTCGCGCTTGAAGTGGAACGCCGGGACCCAGAAGGAGTGGATGACGTCCGGCGAGTGGAGGTCGAACTCGACGTTCCTCCCCACCGGCAGCATCAGCTCGGGACCCTTGGTGTAGTCGGCCGCGGGCAGGCCCACGACCTGGGTGGTCTTGCCGTTGTACTCCGTCGTGAAGCGCCAGCTCCACTGGAAGCCCTCGACCTTGACCTTCACGTCGGGCTTGCCGGACAGGGTGTTGATGTAGTTCTGGTCCCGCGCGGTGAAGAAGAAGAACACGCCGACCATGATGATCGGCACCACCGTGTAGAGGATCTCGATCGGCAGGTTGTACCGCACCTGAGGCGGCAACTCCTCGGAGGAGTTCTTCCTCTTACGGTGGAAGGCGACGGACCAGAGGATCAGACCCCACACGACCACACCGGTGGCGAGGGCGGCGATCCACGATCCGTTCCACAGGCTCTGGACGGATTCGGACTGCTTGGTGACGCCCTCGGGCAGGCCGCCTCGGGACCATTCTTCGGCACTGCACGCCGTCAGGGAAACCAGCAGCAGCGCCAGAGCGGCAGCGCGTGGCACCCGGCGGCGGGCCAACGGACGCCGTGCGGAACGGCGGGTCGGACTCACGGATCGCCTACCCCACAGATGAAGCCCAGGAGTCGCTCCTGGGCGGTCGTTTGTTCACGTTCAAGATTTGTAGTTCACAGCTTCACGCTGGGGGACACATTAGCGCGGACAACCGTCGCCCCCCCGCGCAGCCCCCGCCCGCACCGCGCGTGGTGCGACGATTGGAGCGTGGCGTACTTCGACGCGGCCTCCACGGAGCCGCTGCACCCCCAGGCTCGGGAGGCTCTCATCGCGGCCCTCGACGTCGGCTGGGCCGACCCCGCGAGGCTGTACGGTTCCGCTCGCCGGGCAAGGATGTTACTGGAACAGGCGAGGACCGAGGTCGCCGAGGCCCTGGGCGCCAGGCCCGACGAGGTCTCGTTCACCTCCTCGGGCACCCAGGCGGTGCACCTGGGCGTGCTCGGCACCCTGCACGGACGCCGCAGGAGCGGCCGCCGCCTGGTCACCTCGGCCGTGGAGCACTCCAGCGTGCTGCACGCGGCCGGCATCCACGAGCGCGACGGCGGCTCGGTCGAGACGGTCGGCGTCGGGATCACCGGCGCCGTCGAGGCCGGCGCCTTCCGCGAGGCGGTTCTCGCCGAGGGCACCGCCCTGGCCTGCCTGCAGAGCGCCAACCACGAGGTCGGGACCGTCCAGCCGGTCGCCGAGGCGGCGGCGGCGTGCGCCGAGGCGGGGGTGCCGCTGCTGGTGGACGCCGCCCAGACCGCGGGCCGGATGCCGCTGCCCGGCGGCTGGTCGGTGCTGGCCGCGAGTGCGCACAAGTGGGGCGGCCCCGCGGGGGTCGGCGTGCTGGTGGTCCGCAAGGGCACCCGGTGGCGCAGCCCGCTGCCCGAGGACGACCGTGAGCGCCGCCGGGTCCCCGGTTTCGAGAACGTGCCCGCGATCGTCGCGGCGGCCGCCGCGCTGCGTGCCACGGTGGCCGAGTCGGCCATGGAGTCGGCCAGGCTCTCCGCGCTCGTGGACCGGGTCAGGACCGAGGTGCCCCGGCTGGTCCCCGACGTCGAGGTCATCGGTGATCCGGTCGTGCGGGCGCCGCACATCGTCACCTTTTCGTGTCTTTACGTGGAAGGTGAGGCACTGCTCACCGAACTCGACAAGGCCGGATTCTCGGTATCGTCCGGCAGTTCCTGCACGGCGAGTACGCTTCGTCCATCGCATGTTCTGGAGGCCATGGGCGTGCTCACCCACGGGAACGTGCGGGTGTCGCTGCCCAGGGGCACCTCGGCGGCGGATGTCGACCGTTTCCTCACCGTCCTGCCCGGCACGGTACGCAGGATCCGCGAGGAGGCGGGGGTTAAACTGTGATCAACATTTGGGAAGTGAAGACTCCATGACGTCCAGCCAGGCCAACCCGGCGGGATCGGCCCAGAGCCCGGCACTGACCATCGACGCGCTGGGCAAGAAGTGCCCGATTCCCATCATCATGCTGGCCGAGCAGATCAACCACGTGCCGCTCAACGCGATCGTCGCGGTCCTGGCCGACGACCCCGCCGCCTTCACCGACGTCCCGGCCTGGTGCCGGCTGAAGTCGCACCACCACGTGGCCAGCTACGAGCTCCCCGAGCGCGGCTGGTCCATCCACGTGCGCCGCAACTACTGACTTGTCCTGAAACTGGGTATGACTCTCCCCGAAAATCCATCAAACGGTTCGGGGGGACAGTTATGAGCGGCGAGACCGCCAGGAGTCTTATGAATGCCGGGGTCCGTTGCGTGGAGGCGCACGAGACGCTCGACCGGGCCGCACAGATGATGCGCGACATGAACGTGGGCGCGCTACCCATCTGCGGCAGCGACGACCGGCTGAAGGGGATCATCACCGACCGCGACATCGTGGTCAAGTGCGTGGCCCACGGCATGGACCCGTCCAAGGTCACCGCCGGTGAGCTGGCGACCGGGCTGGTCTGGGTGTCGTCGGACGCCAGCGTCGACGAGACGCTGGCCAAGATGGAGCAGAACCAGATACGGCGGCTGCCGGTGATCGAGGACGGCCGCATCATCGGCATGATCAGCGAGGCCGACCTGGCCAGGCACCTGCCCGACGACAAGCTCGCCGAGTTCGTGCACCGCGTCTACGCGAGCTCCTGACACCTTCCAGGACGGCATCCCGCCCGGCTGAGTGCCCGATGTCGGGTGATCTCAGCCGGGCGTGGCTCAGCCGCCGGTCCGGCGGCGGGTCCGGCCACCGACGATCCGGGCGGTGCCCGGTGCCGGCCGGCCGGTCCCCGAACGGCGGCTCAGGCGTGGTGGCACTTCACGAAGCCGGCCACCTCGGCCGCGGCGTCGGTGCCGTAGGCGTCGGCGAAACGCTCCAGGAAGACCTTCTGGCCGAGTTCGTACTCCTGGCCGCCGACGCGCTCCAGGACGTGGGTGGCGGTGAGGTTGCCGACCTGGCCGCAGCGCTCCAGGGACAGGCCCCAGGCCAGCGCCGCCAGGAAACCGGACCTGAAGGCGTCTCCCACGCCCGTGGGGTCCGCCTTGCCCAGCTCGGGCGCCGGGGGGACGTGCAGCGGCGGCTCGTCCTTGCGGTCGATGACGACGCCCTTGGGGCCGAGCGTGGTGACGCGGACGCCGACCCGGCCGAGGATCTCCTCGTCGGTCCAGCCGGTCTTCTGCTCGATCATGCCCTTCTCGTAGTCGTTGCCGAACAGGTAGGCGGCGCCGTCGACCAGTTCGCGGATCTCCTCGCCGGGCATGCGCGCGAGCTGCTGGGAGGGGTCGGCGGCGAACGGGATCGCGCGCTGGCGCGCCTCGGCGGTGTGCCTGAGCATCGCCTCGGGGTCGTTGGGGCTGATCAGCACCAGCTCCAGGCCACCGAGCCGCTGGCTGATCGGGCCGAGCTCGATGAGACGGGCCTCGGCCATCGCACCGGTGTAGAACGACGCGATCTGGTTGTGGTCGTCGTCGGTCGTGCACAGGAAGCGGGCGGTGTGGTGCAGCTCCGAGACGTGGACGGAGTCGCAGTCGACGCCGTGCCGCTCCAGCCAGGAGCGGTAGTCGGCGAAGTCCGCGCCGACCGCGCCGACCAGGACGGGCCGAAGACCCAGGCAGCCCATGCCGAAGGCGATGTTGGCCGCGCAGCCGCCACGGCGGATCTGCAGGTCGTCCACGAGAAACGACAGGGAAATCCGGTGGAGCTGATCGGCGATGAGCTGGTCGCCGAAGCGGCCCGGGAAGGTCATCAGGTGATCTGTCGCGATTGAGCCGGTGACGGCGATGCGCACGGGGTTCTTCTCCTCGTTGTCAGCATCTCTGGGAACGTGGACGATCGGGCCACGCAAGAATACGCGACCTTGTGGGCGCACGAAGGCCCCGCGCGGTGACGGATGTCAC